>CAWWCX010000039.1:0-17252 GCA_963935445.1 uncultured Roseibacillus sp. | reverse complement strand
TCTAGTACGGTCTCGTGGGCTCGGAGATGTGTATAAGAGACAGCCTGCAGACCCTGCACGATTCCGTGCGGCACGGAGGCAACCTGAAGTTCTCCTCCGGGAGCGGAGAGATCCTTCAGATAGAAGGTTACTACTCCTCCCCTACTTCTTTCTTCCGTAGGCGCGGTCGAGACGGAAGCGGCGAGGTAGACCGGCTTTCCAAGCGGCACACGCAGGTTGGAGGGAACCACCTCGTAAACTACCTCGCCCGCCGCGTCTCGCCCAACGAGCTGCATGATGAGATTCCGGGGGGCATACTTCGACTTCGTGCTGGTCACCCCGAACGTCCACCCGCCCACCGCCTTACTTCCATTCCAGCGCGCTGCCAGGGTTCGAACATCAGCATCAGGATACAGGTGATCCAGAATCGTGACGGCCTCCAGAGTGAACTCGTCGCGCGCCATCCGAACTCCTGCAAGGTGGAGCCGTTCGTAAGGGCTCCCAGGTTGCAGTTGAAGCTCCTGAGATCCAAGACCAATCCCCTTCACCCCGCCAAACTGGAGGGTCACCGGTCGCAGTCCGGGATACTTGGGGTTGGAGGGCGGCGACTGCGCCTGCTGGACCAGACGGCTGCCCTGAGCTTCAAGGAAAGCCAGCGCGCGCTCCACCTCGGGGCGCTCGGCCTCACGGGAAAACGCAAGCCGGTAGGCGAGGGAGATCTCAGCGGCGCTCACTGAGGTTCGTTGCCCGAGCAGGCGCCGGGCGAAGGCAAGCGCACGCTGGGTCATCCACGCTCCATTGATCAACTGCAATGACTGCGTGGCGGTCGTGGTGGAGCTGCGTGCTCCCGTACTCTCGAAGCCGGACGGGGCATCGAGGGCCTTGAGCATTTCATCCGGGGAATTGCGGATCTTCTTCACGTAGATACTGCGGCGGGGCACCGTTCCCTCGACCGAAGGCCCACCTAGTCCCAGTTGAAGTTCTCCACTGGTCGCCAGGATGGCATCGCGGGCCTGCTCTGCATCGAGCCGGCGCGGCGGATAGCGCCAGAGCAAACGGTTGTCGGGATCGACCGCGCGCACATGCTCCCCGGGCTCCGCGCGCGCAGTCTGGCAGTAGGTGGCGGAGCTCATGATGAGCCGGTGCAGCGGCTTGAGCTGCCAACCGTTTTCAAGAAGTCGTCGCGCAAGCCAGTCGAGGAGCCGGGGATGGCTGGGAGACTCCCCCAGCGTTCCGAAGTCATTGGGTGTCGCCACGATTCCGCGGGCAAAGTGATGCTGCCAGAGGCGGTTCGCGAGCACTCGCGGCGTGAGCGGATTTCCAGGATTCGTGATCCAGGTCGCCAGGGCGAGCCGCCGTCCCGTGGTGTGGCGGTCGGAAAACTCGACCCGGTCCGTGGCGGGGTCGATGATGCTGGGCACACCTGGCTGCACGTCGCCGATCCCCACCCCGGGGCGTCCTCCCAGCGGAACAACTGGGGCGCGATTCCCCACATCAGAAGCCACGAAGGCCCGGGGCAGGGGCCCGGGCCGAAGACCCTCGAAGGCCTTCAGGAGTTCCCGCAACTCTCTCAGCCTTTCCTTGTCCTCCCCCTTGATCCTGTTCTCGTCGAAGCGCTCCCGCTCGTAGTCGAGCTGGATCCTCGCCAGCTCGACCAATTGCTGCTCGTAGGGCGTGCGTTCCTGTTCCTTCTTGGTAAAGAGCTCCTGGATGTCCGGAGGGAACTTGATCAGTGACTCCTTCATCTTCTGCTGAACCTTCGGCTCTACAATGGCATCGATTTCCTCCCGGAGATCGGCAGTTGCGGACCTCCACTCCTCCAGACGACGGCCGTATTGCTTCTTTTCGTCCGCACTCGCGAGAACCAGGTCATGGCGCATCCGCATGGGCGCCAGATAGGCCTGCAACCGGTAGAAATCCTTCTGCAGGAGCGGATCGAACTTGTGGTCATGGCATTGCGCACAGCCGATCCCGAGGCCCAGAAAGGCCTCCGCCGTCACATTAGTCACCTCATTCAGGATGAGTTCCCAGTGGAAGCGGACATCCCTCTGGTTGTACTCGTAAAGCCCGTTCCGCAGAAAGGCCGTCCCGATGAGGGAGTCCGGGTCATCCGGGTCGATCTCATCACCTGCCAGTTGCTCGGCCACAAACCGGTCGTAGGGCTTGTCGCTGTTAAGGGACCTGATCACCCAGTCCCGGTATCGATAGGCATCAGGACGGAAGGCATCCTGCCGGTATCCATCGCTTTCCGCAAAGCGCACGACATCCAGCCAGTGCTGGCCCCAGCGTTCACCGTAACGGGGGCTTGCAAGCAGCTCATCCACCAGACGCTCCCACGCATCCGGTCGCTCGTCGTTGATGAAGGCGGCAACCTGTTCCGGGCTGGGCGGCAATCCATGCAGGTCAAAGTAAGCACGCCGGACGAGCTCATGCCGACCGGCTGCAGGCGCGGGAGCGAGGCCCGCCTCCTTGCGGCGGGCTGCCACAAACCGGTCGAGGGGATTACGCGCCCAGTCCTTGCCAGCCGCGGGCACATCAGGCTCGGTCAGCTCCTGGATGGCCCACCACTGCCGCTCTTCCACGGTAAACTCCCGGGCTCCCTCATCAGCCCTGAGCAGTCCACCCGCATGAGCAAGCGCAGCCAGCAGCAATACACCCGTCCTCATCACTTCGAACATCCCATCAGGGGGAGAATGATTCAAGCTCGAGGACAGGGTACATAAGAAGGGGAGAGAACGTCCGTCTCTCCCCCTTGGAGAATCACTTCGCGAACGCCTTACTTGAGCTCGCGGATCTTCAGGTTGCGCCAAGCCACCGTGAAGGGCCCATTGTTCCCCACACCATGAACCTGCAACCCGATAAAGCCCTTCGGGTGACTCTCATAGGCCTTCTCGTGCACCAGGTCGGAAACCTGCTCCCCGTTGACCCAGACCTGAATACGCGCCCCCTTCGCGAGGACACGGTACTTGTTCCATTCGCCGTCCTTGAAATGCTTGTGCGGCTTGCGGTCCTTGTCCGGGGTCATCCACCCATAACAGGCTTCCCCGTATATGTAGCCGGCTTCCGCCCCCTTGGACCCGCTGGCCTCGATCTCAACCTGCGGCCCATTCACGCGCTCCTTGGGATCATCATTCTTGGTCTTGGATCGAATCTGCACGCCCGAGTTGAGCCGGTTGTGGCACTTGACCTCGAAGACGAGCTCGAAGTCGCCGTATTTCTTGTCGGTGCAGAGAAACGAATTGGGGCTTCCCTTCGCGGTAGTTCCCAGAATCGTGCCATCCACCACCTTGTAGGTGGCCGTGCCGTTACGCTGAGTGAACCCGCTCAGGTCCTTGCCGTTGAAGAGATCCTTCAAGTCGCCTTTCTTGTGGTGATCGGCAAGGCCCGGCAGGACCAGAAGCGAAGAAATCAGGAATGTGGTGAAGAGTGTCGGTTTCATGATGAGATGAGACATTGATTACGGTTGCGGCCGTGGAGATATATCAGCTGACGAAAAGTGCAACATCATCCGTCCATCACCCTCCCTGCAGCGATCATGCTACTCGGAAAGGTCGAGGCGGATCAATTCCTCGTCGTTGCGCAGGAAGGCAGAACGCATCGCGAAGGCGGGATGGCTCCACAACACCTCGCGCGACCCGGAGCGGTTGGTCGGAGCCAGGACGTGCGCCCGGCTCACCTCCCGGTATCCCCGGGGGGAAAGCTCGGCAATGATGAGGTCGCCCATCTCACCAAGAATCCAGAACTGCCTGTGGCCCGGATGGTAGACCAGGAACGCTGTTCCGTAGCGTGGAACCCGCTGGCGGCTCGCAATCTCCGGAGCGAGCGCCGGGGCCCGGGATTCCCAGAGTCGCTCCCCAGATTCCAGGGAGACTCCCATCAAGGCGCTCCGGTCCACATCCACCCCATAGATCATCCCATCCAAAAGATAGGGCGTGTTGTTGACCGGATAAACCCCTTCCTTCGGGCCACTGCGCCATGCCATCCTGGCAGCGGGCTTGTTGTCATCGAGTTCGATCAATCCGCCGATCCGGTTGTAGCCGCTTGCAAACAGCTTGTTGCCCAGCTTGCGGGGCATCGCAATGGCTGACCCGCCGGTGGGCTTGATCGGAATCATCCAGTAGGGCTCTCCGGTTCCGGGATTGTGCCCGCTCACCCCAAGTGCATGCCAGGTGACCAGTTGCTCGACCCCAGCGTGCTCGATGATCTGGGGAGGGCAATAGCCGCAGTGGTCGGCCGTAAGCGAACGCCAGCGCTCCTTCCCGTTATGCCGGTCAAAAGCAACCACCAGGGAGCCCTCGCCCCCCACCATGCAGATCACGGTATCCCCGTAGACCAGAGGCGGAGCCGAATGTCCCCACATCGGAACGCGGGCCCCGTAGTCCCTGCCAAAATCCTTCCGCCACATCAACTCACCGCCCGTGGTGAGACAGGTGAGGTGGCCCATCGCCCCCAGGGCGAATACTTGCCCGCCATCAACGGTAGGCGTGGCGCGCGGACCGCCCGGATAGGACACCTCGTAGTCCCTCTTTTCGGAGTGCGTCCAAAGCGGCTTACCATTCGCGGCATCGAAACAACGCACCCGTTCCTCTCCGGAAAGCTTCACCTGGGCTCCCGCATCGTTGATCAGCTTTCCCTTTCCGATCACGAAATCCGTCAGGTAAACGCGTCCCCTGGCCACCGCCGGACCGGAGTAACCATGCGCCACCGGACTACGCCACAGAACCTTCGGGCCACCGTCCGGGAACTCGCGCACGATCCCTTCTTCCCGCCAGGTGGCGTCCCTCTTCTCCCCCAGCCACTGTGGCCAGTCATCGGCCAGCCCCTCGACTGCGAGGAGCGCGGGAAAGAGCACAGGTAACAGCAATCTCATGGGAACTTTGCCTTTTCAGACTCCGACCGCCCCGAACCACGCCAGACACCACGTGCTCCTGCCGTATCGAACGGGAGCATACGTCTTTCCGGCGCGCTGGCCTTCCGCCACCGCCCACCACCTGAACCTGCCATCCCGCCGCTTCATGTCACGGGCCATCGGGCCGCAAGGCACCCCGCTTGTCAACTCCCTGAATCGCCCTCTACCACTACGGACCACCCCGACCCGGAATCCCCGGATCCTGCGAAGATTCCCAAAAAAACTTCGTGCCCTCACGCCTCCCGGGAGGTACACCGCCCGACCCTCCGGAGCACCGGAACAACCAAAACGAATCACAATCCAATGGCAGTCGTCGCGACCAAACTGAACAAGGGGCAGTGCATCAGGTATGAAGGAGACATGGGAGTCGTCCTTCATCTCGAACACCGCACTCCCGGCAAGGGAAACGCCCTTATCGCCGCCACCATCCGCTCCTTCAATTCGGGCAACAAGAAAACCATCCGGTTCGCCTCCTCAGAGAAGGTCGACATTGTGGAAACCCAGCGCCAGAAGCTCGAGTATTCCTATTCGGATCCAGCCGGAACCCACTTCATGGATCTCGAAACCTACGAGACCATCACCCTCGACGAGAGCATGATCGAAGACTGTAAGGACTACCTCAAGGAAGGCCAGGAGGTCGAAGTCCTCTTCATCGAGGGGAATGCCGTCAGCGTCAGTCTTCCTCCCATCGTGGAATTGAAGGTCACCGAGTCTTCCGAGGGGATCAAGGGAGACACCGCCAACAATCCCACCAAGCCCGCCACCCTCGAAACCGGGGTCACGGTGCAAGTGCCACTCTTCGTGAAACCGGATGATGTCCTCAAGATCAATACCGAGGATGGCAGCTACGTCGGCCGGGCCTGAATCCACCCCGCCCTGCCAGGACCACACCATGAGGATCACGACTCTTCTGCTCACCCTCACCCTCACCTTCACCAGCGCGAACGCGGGGAAACTCAACCCGGCGGAGGTGCGGGAACTGAAGGCTGCCGCCCTCAAGATCAGGGAGGCCTACCAGGCACGCGACGTGGAGGCCATGATGAAGATCAACCATCCCTCCCTGATGCGACACGCCGGGGGCCGGGAACAGATGCGGGCCCAGCTCGCCGCTGGCTTCAGGGCCCTCGAAGGAGTCCGGGTCAACATCGTCGAATGGTCGTACGGTGATCCTGGCGACACCTACCAACTGGGCCGGATGGAGCTTTGCATCCTGCCCCAACGCACCATCCTGACTCAGCCCGGGGGAGCAACCCTGCGGGGAGAAAGCTATGTCCTCGCCCTTCGCGACAACGGGGAGGGCAGGTGGACCTTTATCGATGGAAACGCTCTCCACCGCGACAAGGGCCTTCTCCAAAAGCTCCTCCCGGACTTCCCCCGGACAATAAAGCTTCCCGAGGTCAAGTTGACCTCCGACCGCAAACTCCCGTAGCGACCTCCCCCGGCGGAGCGCACCTGGGTCAGGGCTTCTGTGCCCGGAGGCGGGCATAGCCGGCGGATCCTCCCGAGAGCGTAATCATGAAGGGCCACTCGGTTCCCGCCGGCACCGGGTTCTCAAAGCCCTGCACCAGGAAGGGATCCATCTCGAACCAGTTTTCAAGATCGATGCTCTCCTCCACGACGATCGGAGCCCGCGTACCCCTGGACCCGGGCTCGATGAAGAAATCAACCTGTCCCGGGAAAAAAAGGTCCGGACTGAAGAGGGTTGGACGCTCATCCGCCGCGTATCCGAGCGCCCAGAGCAACCCATTCGGAATGCCGTCCCCATCGTGGTCCCCCTCGAAGGAGGCTTCTGGGATTCCATTAGCCTCTGTCCACGCAAGGTAGGGATCCAGAGGAACGGTAATGACTCCCTGCAGCTCGATTGTTCCCTCCACGAGGACATCAACTCCCTGCTGCAGCGGATGACTGAACTGGACGGGCAGGACCACCAGCACGTCGTAATCAACCAGGTTTCCCGCGACGCCTGTCCGGGTCAGGGTGACCGTCCCTGTCCCGTTCCCCGTTCCTGAGACCGGGTTCTCGGTGAAGTTTTCGTCCACCTGCCCCACGAGCGATGTTCCGCTGATGGCCCCCTCGTCCAGGGTGACCTGATGCTGGGTGGCATCAAACTGGCCAGTGGCTGCATCCACAAACCCACTTGGGAAAGTCGCCAGATCGGCCTCCACTTCGGAAATTGTAACGTCAGCAATCAGACCCAGTCCGAGCAGGAACCGCATGTCGGTGGCCGTGATATCGGCCGAATTGAATGTCAGGTCCGACACTTCGTCTGTCGCCGGGTCAATCATGAGGGACGAATTCACGGTTCCCGAGAGCTGGCTCGTCTGGTCATCGGTGATCGCTCCCGCCCCGAGCGTCACCGTCAGGGCATTCACCCCCTGGTCGGGCGAAAGCGACAGGACCGTCTCCCCTCGCACCGGCAGGGCCCACCCTCGCCCCGGCAGCCCGGTCAGCAGCAGAACGAGGATCAGGCATGAGGGAAGGGCGGGGATAAATGGGCGCGGGCGCATGACAACTTCAGAAACCGTACTCTGCCCACTCCAATACCGTATCCCATTGAGGTCAAACAAATCACGCCCAGCAGCAACCGGAACAACTGGTGGCCGGAGCCCTCTCTCCCTCATCCATCCAACCGGCCCGGTGGCACCGAACATAACCTTCTCCACGCGCCGCCCATCCTCGGTAACAGGATGCGGTGCGCAATCCCTTGGGCTGCCTGCTCGCAGCATGTCCAGATGTTGAGCCCCTTGGCCCTCCTCCTTCCCCAAACCCAAAAATCTTTAATTTTCCCGAAATATCCAGTATCCCAATCCCTGCGTGGCGAGGGATCGAAAGCAACTTCATCTCCGGCGGACCGGCGAAAACCGCCGCGTGCGCCGCCCCACCCTGCGCGAGGCCCTGCGGGAAGCCGACCGGAGGGCCCGCCAGCGCGCCAATCAACGCTCCTGGCGCCGCCGGGGGCTGACCGCCAAGCAGTCCGCCATCGCGGGCACGCACTACAGCCACGAGGAACTGGGCTGGTTTGCCCGCACCCTGCGTATTCTGGCCGGCATTGCCCTGCTGCCCCTCTGCGCGATTGCGACCGTCACCCTGTTCGACCCCCAGCTGCACACCGGTGAAACAACAGGCAACGGACTTACCTTCTGGCAACAGTTCTGGCGTACCAATGCCTTCCTCTATTTCACGGTCGGCTTTTTCCTGAACGCGGGCTGGTTCCTGACCAAGCTTCTCCAACCCGGCTTCCTCTACCTCTATGTCCTCGGGCATGAACTCACTCACGTGATCTTCGTCTACCTCTGTCTCGGCCGGGTAAGCGGATTCCGGGTCGGTCTCGATGGGGGACACATCGTGACCAACAAGTCCAACATTCTCATCGCCCTCTCTCCCTACTTTGTTCCCTTCTGGTCTGTTGTTGTCCTGATCGTCATGGCCGTGATCGGCCTGGTCGCGCCCCTCCCCCATCATGAGAAGATTCTCTTTGCGATGATGGGAGCGACATGGAGCTTCCACCTCTTCTGGACCCTCTGGATCATTCCCCGCGACCAGCCCGACCTGCAGGAAAACGGCACCTTCTTCTCCCTCGCGCTCATTTACCTGGCCAACATTCTCCTGCTCTCCGCCCTCCTCTGCCTAGCCTCCCCGGAACTTACCTGGAGGCACCTCTTCTACAACTGGGCCAACAATTTCATGGACGTGGCCACTTCGGTAACCGGCACCCTTGATTGATCAGGCTTTTGGGAGGATAGTCCCCTCCTTGAAGCTTGCTTCCCTGCTGCCGGTCCTCCTGTGCCCCGTCCTTCTTGAGGCGGGACCGCTGCGCGTCTGGCACTATACCGACGGCCGGAAATTCACCGGCGAATACCAGTGGTCGAGTCCCCATGTCCTCTACCTGCGGGATCGGAAGGGCCGTGAGTCCGAGGTCCAGCTCGGGGCCCTCTCCAATGCGGACCTCGAGTATGTCCGGGGTCTCAATGCGAACGATGCCTCCAGTGGGGTGGTCTACCACGCCCCGCTCACCTGGGAGGAATTCCGCGCCAAGAACCTGACCTCTTCACAGGCCCGGGAGCGGGGCTACTACCCCGTGGACTCCCTCCCGACCAGCGAGGGGTCCCTGCGCCTGCAGTTCCGCCGCTTCGGCCCCGTTCCCAAGCTGACAGCCAACCAGAAAGTCGTCCTGCGCCTCACCACCGCCCGCAATGGAGGCACCCGGAGCACTATCCGGGCCACGTATCAGGGGAAGGTCATTGGTGCCGCACGAGGAGCCCGGGCCAGCAGCAAGGTAGACCTTGCCCTCCCCGCCAGTGTCCTCCAGGGCTCGCAAACCATCGTCCTCGACCTGAGCTGCGGCAGCGACACCGTCCTCATCCGCACTGGAAATTCCGGATCGGGGCCACGGCTCCTGATCCTCGAAACGGAGCAAAACACCGAGTAACGGCCCCGGATCTCGCTCTTCCGCGGGTAACCCTTCGCCCTCTTCACCCCCTCCGCGACGGGGTCATCCTGCCGGGCGTGAGCCCAAACGGTCCCCGCCGACTCCCGAATATGAACACTTTTGCCCGTTCTGCTGCCCGAAATCACGCATTCCCGGGCCCTTTTCCCTTCGGGTGGCCCTGTCCCCTTTCCGTCCCACACACCCCCCCGGTCCCCTCAAAATCTTGACACCTCGCCCGGATCACGCATTCTCCCCGCCCGCGCAAAGCGGCCTTATCTCATGAAAGCGGATCTCCACCCCGAATACCACCCGGTCATCTTCCAGGACATGACCACCGGGAAGCAGTATGTCAGCCAGTCGACCGCCAAGTCGGACCGGGTCGAGAACGTGGACGGTGTGGATCACTACGTGATTTCAATCGGGGTCACCGCTGATTCCCACCCGTTCTTCACTGGGCAGAAGCAGTTTGTCGACACCGAGGGACGGATCGACAAGTTCCAGAAGCGCTTCGGGGCCGTCCGCCGCGCCAGGAAGCCCAAGGGCGGAGAAGCCGAGGGCTAAGGCCGCCAACCCTGCGAGCTCCAACAACCTTTCAAAAGCCCCGTGGTTTCCATGGGGCTTTTTCTTTGCCCTCCATGGGACACGCTCTCCCGTTTACCGGTGCCCTCAACAATCCCCAAAAAGAAAAGCGGCTCCGGTTTCCCGGAGCCGCTTGAAAATGGATTCCCGGATTAGTGGCCGGAGCCACCGCCTTCCCCTCCAATCTCGACGGGCTTGTAGCCACCCCTCGACTTGAAATAGAAGATCAGACCAAGATAGCAGAGCAGCATGATCGCTGGGAAGATCGTGATCTTAGCGAGAGATCCCTGCTTGGCTGAGGTAGTCAACGCTCCGACCTTGTCTTGGTCCGCCTGCGGGAGGGTCTTAAGCTTATCGCCATCCACCGCATTATATTTCCCGAGGAAATAAGAGTCTTCCTTCGATATCTTCGCGTAGGTGCCCTCCGCCATCTCCTCTTTAATAGCTGTTCCCACAGACTTTTCCTGCATCGCCCCGATTAAGGGGCCTCCAACGATTCCAACACTGAGCATGCCAATACCAGCGATTGCATTCAGCGTCAGAGCGCCTCCCTTCGGAAACTGCTCCGCTACAACTCCCAGAGTGGTAGGCCAGAAGAACGTTTTGCCGATACCATAGAGGGTGGCTGCAGCAAAGATGGCCACCAGAGTGGTCGTGATGGAGAGGAAATATAACCCCAGCACCGCCAGAAGGGCACAAGTCGCAAGGAGGCCCAGCGGGGTCAGCTTGTGGACAATCGGGCCCGAGAAGAACCGAAGGACCGTCATAATCCCGGAAGTGTAAATCAGGACCCAGAGGGGATTCGCACCCTTCTCCTTCAAAGGCCCTTCCATGATTCCCGTGATAGCTGCGTCCGTCCCCAGCTCAGTAGTTGCCAGGGGGAACATCACGACACAGAGGAAGATCATCATGGGGCGTCCCGGAGACTTGCAGTAAAGTCCATAAGCGATGACCAGAACTGCCACGATGGCGATTACTGTGACGTCGGCCCACCCAAATACTTTTCCGAGCTCCTTGGTAATCAAGTATGCAGCGATGGCCGCGCCAATCGCTCCAAATTCTCCAAGCATCTCACGGTAGGTTGCCCCGGCTGCGACCCGCTCGTTAACCGGAAAGCTTGCCTTGATCAACATGACCAGGAAAACAATCGCAGGAATGGCAATAATCACGATCAGAACCCGCCAGTCGTCCGCCACCTGAGCGCCCAAAAGAATCGTCAGAATACCACCAAGAACCAAGCCGCCCGGCCAACCTGCGTGCAGGATGTTGAGCCACTTGGTCTTGTCCTTGTTAAACATCGTGGCCACCACTGGGTTAATATAGGCTTCCACCGTGCCATTCCCGAGACCAAGGATAATTGAGCCTATGTAGAGGAGCTTATAGGCCTGCGCCTGAGCGTCCTTGAGAGCTTGTCCATCCAAGCCTTCTGCGTTGACTGTTCCGTAGGCCATGAACGCGAAAACAGCATAGGCTGCATAGCACACAAAGCTGAAGACCATCGCGACCCGGTAGCCGATCTTGTCAATGATCAGGCTGAAAAGAATAATACTGATCGCGAAGGGCCAGATACCTGCCTGAAACAGCTCCTGACCTTGAACCGCATCGAGCCCAAAGGTCTTGGGCCAGAGGTCGGGATTATTTACCATGAACGCCCTCGTGATGAAGGCGAAGGCTGTCGTGATGAGGGCTATGAAGCACCCCCAGAAAACCATCTTGTCGTTACGGTCTTTCATGTCGTGTAGCTAGGATGTTAGAAGGCAGGAGATTATGAGGATCGAGCTTGATAAGACAAGCCCTTCATAAGCCTCCATCTGGCGGGCATTCAGAGCCAGCCAGCCCTCTTGTTCAAGCCTTTGCGTAAAAATCAAAAAGCCGCTTACCTTGTAACGGAAGCGGCTTTCGATGGGAACCGGTTACCCGGGGAGCGGACTCCGAAAAACCCGCCCCGCAACGGCCGGAGCGGGCCTCCCACTCGTTATTTAGAGGTCGAAACGTAGCTCGCCTGGCTTACCCCTTTGCCAACCTTCTTGGCCTTCTTTCCAAGCCAGCTCATCATTCCCCGCAGCTTGGCGCCGACTTTCTCGATGCCATGCCGCTCCTCCGCCTTGCGGATCTTGTTGAAGTTCTTGCAGCCTCCCTGGAACTCCTTGACCCACTCCTTGGCGAACCGTCCGCTCTCGATGGTCTTGAGCTGACGGCGCATGCGGTTTTTCACCGATTCGTTGATGATCTTGGGGCCGACCGAGACATCGCCATATTCCGCCGTCTCCGAAATGGAGAAGCGCATCCCGGCAATCCCACTCTCGTTCATGAGATCCACGATGAGCTTGAGCTCATGCAGGCACTCGAAGTAGGCCATCTCGGGGGAGTAGCCGGCTTCCACCAGCACTTCGAACCCCGCCTTCACCAGGGCCGAGGCCCCCCCGCAGAGGACACACTGCTCACCGAAGAGGTCGGTCACGGTCTCTTCCCGGAAATTGGTCTCGAAGACGCCCGCCCGTGTGCCGCCGATGCCCTTGGCCCACGCGAGGGCCGTCTGCTTGGCCTTGCCGGTCGCGTCATTGTGGACCGCAATGAGGGTGGGCACGCCTTTTTTCTCAAGATACTGGCTGCGGACGGTGTGACCCGGGCCCTTGGGCGCCACCATGATGATATCCACGTCCTCTGGTGCATCGATCAGGTCGAAGTGCACCGCGAAACCGTGGGAGAAGAGGATGGTCTTGCCCGCAGTCAGGTTGGGGGCCACATCCTTCTCAAAAACCGAGGGAATGACGGTGTCCGGGGTCGCAATGAAAATAACGTCGGCGTGCTTCACTGCCTCACCGGTATCCATCACCTTGAATCCGAGCTTCTTGGCTACCGGCCGCGACTTGGACTTGGCGTAGAGTCCAATCGTGACGTCGCAACCACTCTCTTTCAGGTTCAGGGCGTGGGCATGTCCCTGGGAGCCGAAGCCAATCACAGCAAGCTTCTTGCGCTTGATCGCGTTGAGGTTGGCGTCCTTGTCAGTGTAGATCGTGGTGGCCATGGTGGTATGGAAGTAGTGGAGTTTCCGGAAACGGGGGGCGGAGACTGCGCCAGCGCTCCCGCCTCGTCAAGCCGGGAGGAAGGGCACCGGACAGTATTCCTCCTCCGGTAATCAGCCTCTCCGAACCAACGGCTCCGAACCCGGCCATTCACGATCCGCCCCGTATTCCCGTCCTCTGGACTGCCCGGGCCGGATTCATCGGGGCGCCCATCCGGCTTCCATGCCTACCCGCCATGGACAACCACCGGGCCCACTCCCGGCGGCCCCTGCACGCTGCGCAGTTTTTCCACCGCCTTCGCGACCGCGGTGGCGGCCTCCTCCACCTCCTCGTCGGTGGTGAAGATCGAGAGGGAAATGCGCAGACTGCTCCGAGCCTGCTCCGCCGGGATTCCCATGGCTACCTGCACGTGACTGGGCTGCTGCTTCCCGGTCATGCAGGCACTGCCCGCCGAGCATTGCACACCAGCCTCATCCAGCAGGATAAGGAGGCCTGCCGCCTCGCAGTTCTCAAAGGACGCATGGACGATGTTGGGCGCACGGTGCGCACGGGAGCCGTTCAACACTACTCCCTCGATCTCCGCAGTGAGCCGCTCTTCAAGCCGGTCACGGCGCCGCCTGACATCGGCATGCCCGTCCCGTTCAAGCTCCCCCCGCATCAACTCAGCCGCCTTCCCCAGGCCAATGATGAAGGGAACGTT
Organism: uncultured Roseibacillus sp.; assembly: GCA_963935445.1. Lineage (GTDB taxonomy): Bacteria > Verrucomicrobiota > Verrucomicrobiia > Verrucomicrobiales > Akkermansiaceae > Roseibacillus_B. The sequence continues at coordinate 3,630 of CAWWCX010000039.1, read as the reverse complement.
CTCTGTCCCGCTACGGCGCCCGTCTTCCTGCCCACCGCCCCGCAGCATCGGCTCGAAGCGCACCCCTTCACGGATGTAGAGGGCTCCTATGCCCTTTGGAGCATGGAACTTGTGCCCACTCAGGGAAAGGAAATCCACCGGCACCTCCCGGACATCCACCGGCATCTTGCCGACCGCCTGGATCGCATCGGTGTGAAAGGCCCAACCCGCTTCCCTCGAGATTCTACAAGCCTCCACCATCGGGTTGATCACCCCGGTCTCATTGTTTGACCACATCACGGAGGCGAATCCGGGCCGGCTGCCGTCCACCAGACCCGCAAATTCGTCCGTCCGGAGGCGGCCCTCCCCATCCACCCCGCAGTGGTGCACCTCGTAGCCAACATCAGCCATGGCCTGGCAGGGGCGCAACACCGCACTGTGCTCGATCGCACTGGTCACGATCTTTGACTCCTTGCGGCCCACCCAGCGGGCGAGCCACTTGAGGGTCATGTTGTTCGACTCCGTCCCACAGCCGGTGAAGACGATCTCATCCGGATGGGCGTTGATCAGGGCCGCCACCTGCTCCCTCGCGGTGGCCATGGCCTGTTTGACAGCCTTGGCGGACCGATAACCACTCGAGGGATTGAACCACTGCTCGGTAAGAAAGGGGAGCATCGCGTCCACCACCTCCGGGTGCACCTGGGAGGTCGCGTTGGAGTCGAGATAGATCATGACGCACGCTACGCGGGCACGGGGCCAAGTTCCAACCCCCAAGCTCCAAATCTCTCCCGGTTTCGCACCCCGCGCTTCAATCGGCGCTCCCGCGCAAAAACAAAAAGGCCGCGACGAACGAACTTCTTAGAATGAACTGGATTGGTTTTCCCCCCCTATCCAGCTCAAGAAGCCCGCCCGCCGCGGTTATGCACAAGCATCACCGGGGGGCTGTTGAATACTGCAACGAGAGGGCTCATACCCGATTTCCGGAGAGGCGTCAATCCGCCCAAGAAACATAAAGTCACCGACTTACACGAACAGGCGACCCCACCTGTTCCCTGCCCGGGTCATCCCGGGAAAATCGCTTCTCAATGCCGCAGAAAGGCTACCAGGTCCCGGACTTCCCTGTCGGTCATGGTCTGGAAGACCGCGTCCGGCATCAGGGAGTAGGGGAGGACATCCCGGTGCGCAATGCTGTCCTTCTCCAATTCAAAGCGACCCGCGTTGGACTCGAGGGTGTAGCTCTTTTCGCTCTCTCCCGCGATCACGCCCAGCACCACGCGCTCGTCCTTGAGCTCGAACTTGTAGTAGCGGTATTGCTCGTCGATTTCCCCATCAGGATCAAGAACGTGAGGGAGGAGGTAGGCGAGCTTGCCCAGCTCGCTGCGCTGGAGTTCCGGGCCGGCGGTTCCACCCTCCCCGTTCAAGGCATGGCATTGTCCACAACTCTCGCTGAAGACCTGCTGCCCGTGCTTCAGGTCGGCCCGCGCGAGGTTGGCTTCGGAGAGCACCTCCCGGTAATGCGCGAACAATTCCGGCGTGCGCTCTTCCGCACGCGCGCCCCGGCTCGCCACGCCTGCCGGATGATCCGAGAGGTAGCTCACCTCGCCAGCGCTCAGGGCCCGCCGGTAGATGCGCACCTCGTTGATGCCTCCCCGGAAGAACTCGCTTACCGAGGGCGCTCCCCCGATCCAGAGCGCGCCCGCTCCATCCGCAGCCACCGAGCCGGTTTCATAAGCCGCCAGGTGTCCATCGACAAAGAGGAATCGCTCGCCCCTGTCGAGCGTCATGCACACGTGATGCCAGCCACCCTTCGCACGGGTTCCGGACACATTGGCTTTCTCGTGGCCCACCACCCAGTTTCCAGCCGGGTCAATCCACAGGCCGTACCACTTGCCCTCGGCCCGCGACTTGTTGATTACCGCGGTCCAGCGGCTGCCCGCCCCCTCGTGATACACCCAGGCCGCCACCGAGTAGGCTTCGCCCTTCCCGAAGGAAAGATCCTTCCGGTGGGCAATCTCCAGCCGGTCGTCTGATCCGTCAAACTTGTAGGCGCGCCGGCCTCCCAGCGATGCCACGGCCTTGGGCTGGAAAGCGGCCGTTCCCTGCATCGCACTTCCCCACTTGCCCCCCGTGGCGATCTCCTCCGCCTTGAGGTGCAGGACGAGCCCGGTATCCGGGACCGACCTCGCAGGCTTGGCCTTCGGGCCCAGCGGTCTGGGCTTGACCGTGGCGGATTTGCCTCCCGCCTTGCGCCGACGCTCGATGAATCCCTTGATCTTGTCGATCTTACAGGCCGCCACCACGGCAGCAGTCTTGTCGTCATCGAGCACCACGAGGGGCTCGAGGGCATACCAGATCAGGAGGGGCAGGTTGTGATCGTTCCTGTCCTCGGCGCGGGCCACAAGGGCAGTGAGCACATCCCAGCGCTTGCCGTGTTCCAGCCGCTGCATGGCTGAAGCGAGAAAGAGGCGCACGGCAGCACTCTTGTCTTCACGCGCCATCACGGCCCATTTCTGCAGGACCGCATCGGGAACCTTGCCATCCTCCGCAATGAGCTGGATGGCCCACGCCCGGATATACTCGGCCTTGTCCTCAAGCATCCCGGCCAGCATGACATCGCCCAGCCCCCCCACCAGCTGGAGGCTCCACATCGCCCGAAGCCGACGGGCGGGATCAGGATGCGTATCGAGAATCTTCCGGAGCATTCCGAGGGTGACAGGCTTGATCTTGCCTGCCAGGGCCCGCTCCTGCAGCAGGCGCCGCGCCTGCCGGACATACCATTCGTTCGCATGGAGATGCATCTGGACAAGCTCCTCGTCAGGCAACTTGGTCAGGTCCATCCCCACCGGGAACTTCGCCTTTCCCCAGCTGATACGCCACAGGCGCCCCGTTTTCTGGTGAAGAACCTTCCGTCCACAGATGTCGGAGTCATGCCAGTCAATGGCATAGAGCGACCCGTCGGGCCCGATCTCCATGTTGAATCCAAGCCACTGGGGATCATTGGACAGGCAGAAGGTCCCTCCAAAATCCGGGTCACTCGCGACGTAGCCGGATCCCTTCCTTTTCATTTCGTCGACCAGCACTCCGTGCATGTGGATATTGCACATGAACAGCTTCTTGCGGTACTTCTCCGGGAACTGGTCGGCAAGGTAGAAGCGAGCACCCCCATGGGCCGAGGGGTGCCGGTGATCCGCGATGGTCTTGATATCCTCGTAGACATGCGGATTGAAATGACGCCCCGCCTGCCGGTGGTAGCGGCCACCCTGAACCATGTGGAAGAGATGGGGAATCACGCAGGCGGTCACGAAGGCCTGTCCGTTCTCATCAAAGTCGAGACCCCACGGGTTACTGGTTCCCCAGGCGAACACCTCGAACTTCTCGTTGAGGGGATGATAGCGCCACACCCCGGCATTGATGCGCTGCCGTTCGCTGTCGGGAGCGCCAGGTTTACCAACGTTGGAGTGCGTGAAAACACCGTGCGTTCCGTAAAGCCAACCGTCCGGTCCCCAGATGAAGCTGTTCAGGGTTTCATGACGGTCCTGCCGCCCCCAGCCATCCAGCTTGATCTCAGGCTCGGCATCCGGCACGTCGTCGCGATCGCGATCCGGAATAAAGAGCAGGTTGGGCGGCGAGCCAACCCATACTCCACCATGC
>CAWWCX010000038.1:0-17264 GCA_963935445.1 uncultured Roseibacillus sp. | reverse complement strand
TCTAGTACGGTCTCGTGGGCTCGGAGATGTGTATAAGAGACAGAGGCGACGGAGGTCAGGGGCCTCATCCTCCACTATGCGGAGAAGGACAAGATGCCGGGAGAGTGGTCCGTGTCCGTCAGCATGTCAGCGGATGATAAGCCGAGGAGGCTTGCGGCAGGGACCTTGGGTGAGCACGTGACTAGCCAGGAGATCACGTTTCCCGGGGAGGTGAAGGCGCGCTTCATCCGGTTTGAAGCCAAGCGTGGCATGACTAGTGAGGCGAGGGCCCTGATGATCCGGGAGTTGGAGGTGGTCCGGTAGGCCCCCGATTCCTGTTCTGCGGCCAGCTAGTCGCGGGGAACAACCGCCCGCGCAGCCCGGTCGCCCACGGTGAAGTGGCCGAGCGGCTGGCCTTGGCCGGGGACCGTGATTTGCCAGACGGCGCCGGGGCGGGTTTGCTGTGCCTTGGATGCACCTGGTGCGATCAGGCCGTAGGGCCGGGGGCTTCCCTGCCGGTCCATCCAGAAAAGTTCCACGGCCTCGGTGCGGCGATTGACGAAGGTAACATGGAAGGGATTGCCATCGGGCATCGAAGCGGGAGCGGCTCCCCCCTTCCAGGCCAGCTGGGGAAGGGAGGCAAGTCTTGGTTCCGCGAAAGGGGCGAACTTGCGCGGAGCCTTCGCCCGGAGGGTGGCGAGTCTTTCCGCATGCTCCGCCCTGGCGGCAAGGTTGTGCCACTCGTAGGGGTCATTGCGGATGTTGTAGAGCTCTTCCCCTCCATCGGCATAGCGAAGGTAGCGCCAACCCGCGGCGCTCAGCCCAACGGTCCCCGGCTGGTGTCCCCAGGTAAGAGAGACGTGTGGCCACTCAGCCCCTGCATCCTGGAGCAGGGGCAACAGGCTGGGGCCGCTGTTGTCTTCCTTCCGGGGGAGGCCGCAGAGTTCGGTAAGGGTGGGAAAGAGGCTCAGCAGATTCACGGGAGCGGAGCATCTCGTTCCCGGGGCGGTGCCGGATGAAAGCCCGGGCGTTTCTCTGGGCACGCGAATGATCAGGGGCACACGGGTGGCGGCACGCCAGATCGTGAATTTCTGCCAGTGTTGTTTCTCGCCGAGGTGCCAGCCGTGATCGCTCCAGAGCACGACGATGGTGTTGTCGCGGTGTGGGCTGTTGTCGAGGGCTCCGAGGACGCGCCCAAGCATCGCATCAGCGTAGGCGATGGAGGCGAGATAGGCCTGGACCGCCTGTTTCCATTGTCCGTGCCTGCGGATGTGTGCGAAGTAGCGATTGGGGCCGGCGCGTTTTCCGGACCCGGGAAGGTCGTCGAGATCCCCCTCCCTGTAACCGGGGGGAAGACTTACCTGCTCCAGGGGAAAGAGGTCAAAGTAGCGCTTTGGGACAAACCATGGTTCGTGGGGCCGGTAGATGCCGCACGCGAGAAAAAAAGGCTTTTCCCGTTTCCGCGCCAGCTGGGCGGCAACCCAGTCAGCCACCTTGGAGTCACCACCGAATTCGTCGTCGGTGACGTCGAAGGCGTGCCAGTCGGTTTCGACATACTGCCATGGTCCACCGCGCGGCAGTGACTTGGGACGGCTGCCCCAGGCGATGTGGGGAGGGAAAGGGTTCTCGCTGCCCTTCTCCGGATAGTATTCATCCCACGAACGGGCATCGATGAAGTAGTGCAGCATCTTTCCGGAGCCGCCCGCCCAGTAGCCGTGTCGCGCGAAGTATCTGGGCAGGAGCTCCGCCTCGGGGAGAGCATCGCGCATTCGCTGGCCGTTGGCGTAGAGGCCGGAGAGATGGGGAGAGAGGCCGGTAAAGATGGCACTACGTGATGGATTGCATGCCGGGGCGGGGCAGTGCGCATTGTCGAAGAGCACGCCCGAGGCCGCGAGGCGGTCGAGGTTGGGGGTTCGCGCCTGCGGGTGGCCCCCGAGGCAGCCGACCCAGTCATTGAGATCATCGAGCGCGATGAAGAGAACGTTGGGACGGGTTGCGGCCTCCGTCAGGGAGGCCGCGAGAAGGGCAACAAAAGCGAAGAGAGGTCTCGTCATTTCCAGTCCAGGCCTTCCGGCAGGGTGTTCAGGTTTTCGCAGCCTTCGTCGGTGACGGCTACGATGTCTTCCACCCGTACGCCCCCCACTCCCGCCTTGTAGAGGCCGGGTTCCACCGTGACCACGTCGCCGGGAAGCAGCTGGACCCCCTTCCAGTCGAGAAGGGGAGGCTCGTGAACCTCGAGGCCGATCCCGTGCCCTGTCCCGTGGTCCAGAATAGCGCGGTCATCGCTTCGTTCCCGGCCCGGTACCCCCGTGGAGTATCCATCATCCTCGATCACCCGGCAGGTGGCGGCGTGAACGTCCTTACCGGGGACTCCCGCCCGAATGGCGGCGACCGCAGCGGCCTTGGCTCGGACTACGGTTGCGTGCATGGCCGCGACCTCGCCGGGAATCTCTCCGTGCACGACCGTGCGCGTACAGTCCCCGCAGTAGTGGGTGGTGCAGCTGGTGGGGTAGATGTCGACGACCACCGGGCTTCCGGTGTGGAGAGGGCCATGCCCGATATGGTGTCCGATGGCGCCATGCGGCCCCCCGGCAATGATGAACTGGGGGCCGGTGAAGCCACGGTCGACGAGATAATGGTGAACCATGGCACGAATGCGCTCGGAGGTGAGCGCTTCTCCCTCGTGGAAAAGAGTCCCGTGAGAATCCGCTTCTGCCCGTGCGATCGTTTCGCAGGCGAGGCGGATGGCGCCCTCGGTCACGCGCTGGCTGTTTCGGATGAGTTCGATTTCGTCGGCGCTTTTCTGCCGCCGGGTGAGCACGCCAAAGTCGAAATCACACTCCAGTTCGAGACCGGCCTCCCGGAGAATCTCTGCGAAGCTGAGGGGCAGGCTGCGGTCTCCCACCACCCGGGTCACCCCGCTCCTGCGCAGGCATTCCGCGGTGGCCTGGGCGGTGGCAATCTCGCGATCGGCAGAGAGTCCACCCTCCGGCGTGTAGTCGGCGGGGCAGGAGATTTCATCAGCGCCCTTGACGGCGGAGCGGGCACGATCCAGTTCGACATCGCGGATGATGAGAATGGTCCTTGCGGGTTCATTCTCCGCAGTTACCTCAAGGAAGGCGGCCGGGTCGCCCACCTCGAAGCGCATGGCATGGAAGAGGCTGGCATTGTGGGCGGATACCCCGGCGCGAATGGTGGCGGTGATCATGGTTTTCTGGAGGGCTGCCTGCGAAGGACCTTCCAGTTTCCATCCGTCCCGATTTCGATGGAGGTAGGGCCAATTTGTGCCCGGCTGACCCCCCGGGGGGTGATGGTGGGCTCGATTCTGGGTCGGCGTGATTCGTGGAGGTGCGGGACGAAGACACTGAGGAAGCGGGTGGTGACTCCGCCCTCCACCGGCTTGTAGGCGTAGGTTGTCACGTTGGGATCCAGGTCCTGGGAGGTGGTCAGCTTGGTCGAGCCAACGACGAGGTTGTCCTGGCGGTGGTGCACAAGGAGAATCCGCCACTCCGAGTCCTGCCACCAGGCGTGGTCGAAGGCCGGAGCGTCGAACCAGTGCTCTTTCTGCACGCCATGTTCCTGGCCGTCCTCGAGGGCGAGGTGCCATACCGGACCGGCGTTGTAGCTGGAGCCCATTGTCCGGGCGGGAGTGTATTCGTCGGCCACGATGAGGCAGCCTTCCCTGGTCAGGACAGCCCGGCGGATCCATTTGCTCCCGGTCCCATAGTAGTTCTTCCATCCGAACTGTCCGTAGGAGTCTCCGGCCCCGTTGTTCTCGGCCACCAGGAGCCCGGGAATCAGCTCGATGCTGCCCTTGCGGATGAAATCACCATTTTCCGCCTTGTCAGGATGCAGTGGAAAGGGATTCCGCTTGTGCATGACAAGAAGGAGGTCGAGGCTTTCTTCCCCGCTCCCGCCGCCCTTGTTGAGCATGCTGTATTTGCCGGAGCTGTGGAGGAACTTGGATCCCCTGGCGACGTATTCGTAGAGCTGGCCGGAGAGGCTATCGAGGTGATCGTCTTTCCTGGGATAGAGAAAAAAGGAGGCGAAGGGGGTGCCGGCACTACGGTCGGCCTCGAGGTAGAGCCGTTCAGGAATCTTGTGGAGGCGAGCGCTCAGGAAGCCGATGCGGGCCCCGCCCTCCGGAATGCTGGGTTGAAGGCCGGCCTCGCCGAACCAGGCGAAACGTTTGTGGCGGGCAGCTTGGTAGGAGGCGCTCTCACGGCCGGGAGGCTTCCCGCCGAGCGCGCTCTGTTCGGCGGCCCAGAGGTAGTGCGGGTTGCGGTAGTGCTGGGCCAGCCGATACCAGAAGTGCCCATCCCGACCCGGCGTTTCAACGCGGTAGTTTCCAAGATTCCATGGATCGGCCTCCAGGGCAGCCCGGTTGCGGGAGGTAGGGCTTCCGCAGTTGGGCCCCCCGCGCAGACCGCCTCCGTGCACGAATCCCAGGACGCGTGACCCCACGCCATGAATGATTTCGGCTTCTTTTTCGATCCAGTTCATTCCCTCGGCGATGTCGATCATCCCGTGCAGAAAAATCGGGCCATATGGGAAGTAGTTCCACTCAGTCCAGTCTCCAAACTCGGACATATGCCGCCAGATACGGTCGATCCAGGCCCGCGCCTCCCTGGCCTGGGGCACATCGGGAAAGAGCTTGAGCGCCATTGCGATGCCACCACCATTGCCATAGGAATGATTGTCGGCGCGTTGCGATCCCTTTGTGAAATCGAGAAAGCGCCGGCTCATGCTCTGGTGGACGATCTTCTTGAAGCGTGCCTGTTCCTCCGGCGTGAGCATGCCCTGGTTGGCGAGCTCCTCGTAGATCCTCATGCGGGCGGCACCGCCCCAGCCGCCGTGGTAGCCTCCGCCATGGAGGTCGCGGATGAGGGTGGTTCCCCCGGGGAGCTTGCGCTCGGTCTTGCTGCCGGGGGCCGTGGTGACGAAGAAGATGTACATGCGGTCGCCCTCCCCCGTTTCCTCCAGCCGGGCGTGCCAGTCGAGGATGAGAGCGCGGAAAACGGCCTGTAGAATCTTGAGCTCGTTCTTGTTCCTGCGGCCTTCGTCGACGTAGCGGGCACGCAGGCGATCCCACATCCACCAGCCCCGGGAGAAGGAGTAGCGGTCTCGCTGAGAGAGCTCCTTGCGGAGGGCGGCAGCCATGGCATCGATATTGGTCACCCCGGTGTAACTTGCGCGTGGGTGGCCGGCGGCAAGTTGTTTCTCGGCCTCGGTGAGCTGGGCCCCGAGTTTTGGGCCGAGGAGACACAAAAGCCCGGAAAGGCAGAGGAACAGTCGCATGGCATGAGTGCACGGTGGAATCGAGCCCGTGACAAGCGGGGAGAAGACCCATTTTCGACTGAGGGGACAGGGCTGCGAGAGTGAGGACTAGGCGGCTGGCGGCCGGCGAGCGAGGTCGTGGCTTGAGGGAGGCAGGAAGGGGTGTTAGTGGTGCGGGGCGCAGATGGGATACGCTGACCGTGACTATTTCCGGGATCATGCCACGCGGCCGCCTGGGCGATTGGCGGGTGCACCGGTGGTCAAGTGGTTGCTGTTCCTCAATCTGGCGGTCTTCGTCATTCAGGTCGTGTTCGAAGTGGCGGAGCCGTTCGTGGCCTGGGGGGGCTTCACCGTCGAGGGGGGACTGCAGAATTTGCAGCTTTGGCGGTTGATTTCCTTCCAGTTCCTGCACGACGACTTTGGTCATCTCCTCTTCAACTCGTTCGGGTTGTTTCTCTTCGGATCGTTTGTCGAGGAGGCTTTCCGAAGCCGGGGCTTTCTTGTCTTCTACCTGGTCTGCGGAGTGTTTGGTGCGCTCGCTGGGGCTCTACTTGGAGTGATCGTGGGCGACCTGCACTGGTATGCGGTGGGAGCCTCGGCTGGAGTATTCGGAACCCTCGCGGTGGCAGCGCAGGCAGCTCCGAATGACATCGTGCGCCTGTGGCTTCCCCCGGTCTCTCTGCCCCTGCGGCGGGTGGCGCTCATCTTCCTGGTGCTCGGGTTGATTATTGCGGTCTTCACGATTCTCTTCCGGGGACAGAACAGCATCGGTGAGGCCGCGCACCTGGGAGGGGCGCTGGCGGGTTTCCTGTGTTGGAAGGTCCCGGCCCTGCGGAGCATCATCGAGCGATTGGGAAGGGAGAAGAGACCGGGGTCGGCGCGGAAGCGCAAGGTCCGGACGGCCCGGGAGACAAGGAAGAGCAAGCGACGCTACCAGAAAAAACTCCGTCCCCAGACGAAGATCACGAAACGGGAGGCGAATGAAGTGGACCGGATTCTCGACAAGATCAACGAACATGGCTTGCAGTCTCTCACCCAGGAGGAACGAGACCTCCTCACGAGGGCGGGCAGGAAGTGAGAGGCGGGCAGATCTGCTCTGGTTTTTCTGTAACCTGTTGCCCGGGCACTGTTCACTGGCGCCGTGACGGATGAGGAGATGATCAATTGTGTGGACCCGGAGCGGCAAGTGGAACGGTTGCGGGCCATCATGCATCGCTTACGGGCCCCGGGGGGGTGCCCCTGGGATGCGGAGCAGACGCACGCGAGCCTGGTGCCGAATCTGATCGAGGAGGCCTATGAGACGGTGGATGCCATCCGCAGGGAGGACTGGGTCCATCTGGAGGAAGAGCTGGGTGATTTGTTCCTGCAGGTGATCTTTCATAGCGAACTGGCGCAGGAAGAGGGGCGGCACGACCTCGATGATGTGGCCAAGGGGATCTGTGACAAGCTGGTCCGGAGGCATCCGCATGTGTTCGGGGAGGGAGAGGCCAAGGATACCGGGCAGGTCCTGAACCGATGGGAGGAAATAAAGAGGGAGGAAAAGGGAACGACCGGAAAGCCCTTCCTGCACGGGGTTGGGAAGGGGCTGCCGGCCGTGCTGCGGGCGGCCAAGCTGCAGAAGAAGGCCGGAAAGGTGGGCTTCGACTGGACGGAAGCCGCTGGTATCCTGGGCAAGGTTGAGGAGGAGCTGGAAGAGGTCAGAGCCGAGTTGACCGAGGCAGATGGTGCGGTGACTGCTGCCTTGGAAGAAGAGGTCGGGGACCTGCTCTTTGTTGTGGTCAATCTCGCCCGGAAGCTGGGGATCGATCCGGAGGTGGCTCTGGAGGGGACCAATACGAAGTTTGAGCGGCGCTTCGGCGAGATGGAGCAGGATCTGAGCGAGCGGGGCAGAAGCCTGGAGGAGGCAACTCTTGAAGAGATGGAGGAGGGGTGGAACCGCGCGAAGGAGCGATCGTGAGAACATCCCGCCGGGTTTGTGAGCGGGGAATCGAATCAAGGACTTGCCTTGCGGGAAAAGAGAGGGATTTTTGGCGCCATGGATCTAGCCGCGCTCAAGGCTGCCCTTGCGGCTTCGCCCGATAATATCCCGCTTCTCCTGCTTACCGCCAAGGCGTACCAGGATCAGTTTGAACTGGAGGAGGCCTCCAAGCTTGTTGCACGCGTTCTGGAAATCGATCCCGGTCATCCCGAGGGAGGTGTGGAGCAGGCGCGCATGCTGGACCTGGAGGGGAAGACTTCGGAAGCGGTAGTGCGGCTCGATGCCCTGATCGCCCGGCACCCCAAGTGTGGCGAAGCCTGGATACTACGTGCTCTTCTGGCCCTGAAGGAAGGAGAAGCAATGGAGGCGCGTGGCTACTACGACGCTGCCCTGCGGCTGGAGCCGGGATTGCGCGATGATGACCTTCTGGAGCGCATCCTGAGGGGGGGCGGCAGCACCGCCGGGCAGGAGGACAGGCGCATGGCGTTGACTTCAGGAGGGCAATTCGTGGAGCAGGACTGGGAGGATGATGGTGCGGGCGATCTCGAGGGGGTAGATGCCTCCATCGCGCATGAGCTTGACCTCGAATTCGGCCTCAAGGCCGACACGACCTTCAATGAAGTGGGGGGAATGGAGGAGGTGAAGGAGGACATCCGGATGAAGATCATTTATCCGCTCCAGAAACCCGAGCTCTTCAGGGCCTATGGGAAATCCGTGGGGGGAGGGGTGCTGATGTATGGGCCGCCCGGGTGCGGAAAGACGCTTCTCAGCAAGGCGACGGCGGGTGAAATCCAGGCCAGCTTCTTCTCGGTCGGGCTCCACAACATTCTGGATATGTATATCGGGGAGAGCGAAAACAAACTGCACAGGATCTTCGAGCTGGCTCGAAAGAATAGTCCTGCGGTGCTCTTTTTCGACGAGATCGATGCATTGGCGGCCGACCGGAGAGACATGCGGCAGTCTGCTTCGCGGGGGTTGATCAACCAGTTCCTGGCAGAGATGGATGGAGCGCAGGGAGAAAATGACGGGGTCCTCATCCTCGGTGCCACCAATGCACCGTGGCACCTGGATTCAGCCTTCCTGCGTCCGGGTCGTTTTGACCGTCTGGTTTTTGTTCCTCCTCCGGACACCCCGGCCCGGGCCGAAATTGCGGAAATCCATTCCCGGGAGAAGCCTGTGGTGGAGTTCGATGCGGAAGCGTTGGCACGGAAGACGGAGGGGTTCTCGGGGGCAGATCTGCGGGCAGTCTTTGACGTGGCTGTGGAGGCCACTCTGCAGGAGGCCATGAAGCGTGGAGAAATGGTGCCAGTGACTGGCAAGATGCTTCTCAAGGCGGTGCGGAAGGTGAAGCCGAGCACGAGGAAGTGGTTCGAGAGTGCGAAGAACTATGCGCTGTATGCCAATCAAAGCGGGTTTTATGACGACGTTCTGGGGTATCTTGGACTGAAGAAATGAGTTCTCTGTTCCGCGCTCTTCAGCTGCGGCGGCTGAACCGTAACGAAGAGGCGGTTGGCTTCTTTCTGGAGCACTTGAGCCAGTTTCCGGAGGATGCCGACGGGCATGCGGAACTGTCCAGGACGCGTCTCGACATGCCCGGGGAGCGGCGGAAGGCCCTGGAGTCGATTGACCGGGCCATTTCCCTGCGGGCGGATCACCCGCACTATCATGCTGTCCGGTCCCTGATTCTGGGTCAGCTCGATCGTGAGCCCGAAGCGGAGCAGGCCGCTGATCGGGCCATTGCCCTGGATCCTGAACTGGTGATCGGCTGGTTGGCGAAATCGATGGCGGCGAGCGCGGTAGGGCAGTGGAGGAAGGCAGAAGATGCAGCCAGACGCGTCCTGGAATTTGATCCTGATCATGCCGGAGGCCAGAACCAGCTCGCGATGATCCTGCGGGCCCGGGGAAAGGTCGATGAAGCGGATCTTGAGACCGGGAAGCGGCTGGAGCGGGACCCGGAAAACCCAATCGCTCACGCCAACGCCGGGTGGGCAGCTCTCCAACGGAGGGAGGTGCAGAAGGCGGAGGAACACTTCCGGGAATCTCTCCGGCTCGATCCCGGGTTTGAATATGCCCGGCTGGGATTGGTGGAATCCTATAAGGCGCGCTCAGGATTTTACCGGTTCTTCCTGCGTGGGATGTTCCTCATGGAGCGCTTTTCACGGCGCCAGCGGCTGTGGATCCTCATAAGCGTCTACTTCGTCTTCCGCTTTCTTTTTGCGACTCTGGAACAGGTCCATCCGGTGGCGGTCGCGGCAGTGGTCACGCTCTACCTGTTGCTGGTTTTCGGATCTTTCCTTGCCTCTGGTCTCTCCCACTTCCTTCTCCTTCGGGACAGGAGTGCGCGCCTCGCACTTTCGGGACGGGAAAAGCTGGAAGGATTGTTCGTGGGAGGGGGATTCCTGCTCGGGTTTACCCTGGTCATGGCGGGATTGACTACAGGGGGACTTCCGCTCGGGGTCGTTCTGCTGGGTGCAGCGCTCATGGTGGGTGCGGTTCCCGGAGCGATGTTCTGGACCAATGATTCGCGGCGGGGCCGCCTGCTCTTCGGAGCGGTATCGGGCTATGTGTATTCGTGTGGATTTGTATGTCTGGTTCAGGACTTGCGCAAGGGAGACGCCCTCTACCCGCCAGCCGAACTGCTGGCGGTCCTTGGGGTGCTTGCCGCCGCCCTGTGCACGTGGTTGTCACTGATACCCGCCTTGCACCGCGGGGGGAGGGAATGAGGGGCCCTCGGGAGGAGGAACCTTGCCCTAATCCTTTTCCCGGAAGGACTGGATGATTCCCAGTGCATCCTGCTGCAGCTTCTTGCCGAGGGGGCGGGGGAGGGCTGCCTGCAGAATGACCACCGAGTCCTTTGCGTCGATGAGCACGAGGTAATAGGTGAACTTGACGACCTGACCCTGGTAGCTGGCATCGACGGGAACGACCGCGAAGAGGGCGGACTTGCCGTCAAAGTTTTCCTGCTTCTGGGCCTTCACCTCAGAGCTGACCTTGAGGCCGGCCTTCCGGATGGACGTGACCCGCTCCTCGAGCGTGCCCTGGAGATTCGCACGGTGATTTTTCTTAACGGGAAGCTGGTAGACGGAGAAGGAGCCGGCGCCATCAGGGGCGTCGCGGTAGAGGATCGCTCCGTCCTCCGGGCGTTTTCCCTTTTCCCAGTCGGCGGGAATATCGAGCGAGAAACGCCCCTCCGCAAAGGGAGCCCTTTCGGCGGGAAGAAAGGCTGTCGTCGCACCAAGGAGCACGGTGGCAAGCAGGAGGCTGCGGATGGGGGGCAAGAACATCCCCGCCTCTACGGACGCACAAGCTCGAAGGCTAGTCAAAAAGTGATGGGTGATGGTTTCGGGCCGAAGGGGGGAGCAATTTCTCCTGGAGATACGAATATCCCCCGGACGCAGAAAGCCCCGCCGGGGCGGGGCTTGTGCAAATGGGTGCTCCAGGTTGTGGCGGGCTACTCGCCGAGGGCGTAGCGGACAAACCGCCGAATGGTGATGGAGTCCCCAAGTTCCTTGCCCTTGCTCTCGAGCAGCTTGCCGACGCTGGTGTCGGGATCCTTCACGAAGGCCTGTTCGAGGAGGCAGCGCTCGGCATAGAACTTGCCCAGCTTCCCCTGGGCGGCACCGTCAATCTTGTCGGCAGGGACGCCCCGGGCTTCGAGCTCCTTGCGAGCAATCTCCTTCTCGGTTTCGATGAGATCCGCGGGAATGTCCTCGCGGTTGATTCCAGCCGGGGAAAGGGCTGCGATGTGGAGAGTGAGATCCTTGACGAGAGAGCGGAAATCATCGTTGGACGTCGTGGAGTCGTTTTCGCAACCCACCTCGACAAGGACGCCGACCTTTCCTCCGAGGTGAATGTAGGAGGCGACTACGCCGGAGCCTTCGATGTCGTAGCGGGTGAGCCGGCGGAACTGGAGGTTTTCACCGAGTTCGATGACCTTTGCCTTCACGAAGTCCTCTATCGAGCCGTCGCCGTGAGGGATGGCGTTCGCGGCATCGAGTTCCGTGGCCCCGGAGGCGGCGACGGCATCAACCAGCTCGCTTGCGAAGCTCTGGAAGTTATCGTTCTTGGCTACGAAATCAGTCTCGCAGTTGATTTCGGCAAGGATTCCATGCTTGGAGTCGGAATCGATGTGAGAAGCGACCACGCCCTCCTTGGCGGCCCGGTCTGCCTTCTTTGCGGCCTTGATGGCCCCGGCTTCGCGAAGCTTCTTGATGGCGGCTTCGATATCGCCGTCAGTTTCCTGCAGCGCCTTCTTGCACTCCATCATTCCCGCGTTGGTACGGTCGCGGAGTTCCTTCACTTGAGATGCGGTAATTGACATGGGGAGATTGCTGGTTGGTTGTTCTTTGCGGGCTCTTTGCTGGCAATGGGCTCTGGTTTCCCAGCAATCGGGAAACCGGCCGCCGCGCTCCGCGGTTGGACCTTCGGAGCCTGCTCCTGCCTAGGCCTTGGCGGCGACCACGATGGAGTCGACCAGATTTTGGAGGATGATACGGACGGAGCGGATGGAGTCGTCGTTGGCAGGAATGGGATAATCGACCACGCTGGGATCTCCATTGGTGTCCACGATTCCGACAATGGGGATCCGCAGACGGCGCGCTTCAGCCACTGCGATGGATTCCTTGGCGGTGTCCACGATGACCAGGGCGTCAGGCAGTTTGTCCATGTTGCGCACTCCCTGCAGGTTGCGCAGCAGCTTGTTCTTCTCGCGGTTGAGCGCCGCCAGCTCCTTTTTCGACATGGCCTTGTACTCGGGGGCCTTTTCAATGCCCTCGAGATACTTCAGCCGCTCCACGGACTGGCGGATGGTGGCGAGATTGGTCAGGGTCCCACCGAGCCAGCGGTGATTGACAAAAAACTGACCGGCGGCTTCGGCGGCTTCGCGCACAGCCTCCTGGGCCTGCTGCTTGCAGCCCACGAAGAGCATCTTGCGTTTCTTGCCGGCAAGGTCGGAAATGAAGTGAGAGGCCTTGTCCAGAGCGCGGACGGTTTCCTCGAGATTGATGATGTGAATGCCGCTCTTGTCCTTCATGAGGTAGCGGCGCATGGCGGGATTCCACTTGCGGGTCTGGTGTCCGTAATGGACGCCCGCTTCCACCATATCCTTGACGAGTTCGTTGATCATGTTGGTGTCCTCCGTTGATTCACAGAGGCTCGGTTGGTTGGAGGGCCCGCCGCAGGGTGCGTTCCTTCAGCTCTCCGTTGTTTTTCTGCGACGCGTGGAAGGGCGGGCTGGGTATGCCATCCTCGTTGGCTTGGCAAGGATTTTCCCCTTATTTGGGACTTCCATGGTGGGTTGACCGCCTCCTGGGAGGCGGGAGAGCGGAATCGGGCCTGTATTCCGAGCCGTAAACCTACTACACTGAAGCCATGACGGAGCGGGAGCAGGCCGCGGATCACCTGAAGGTCATTCGGTCATTGATGGAGCGGGCGACGGTCTACCGCACAATTTCCTGGCCCACTTCCCTGATGGGAGGCTCTCTGGCGGTCATTCTGGCAGCCCTGATCTTTCTGAGGGAGCAGGCGGCCATCAACGAGGGTACGATTGGTGAGAAAGGCATCTCGGAAGAGGCCTGGATCATCTGTTGGATGGTGGCCCTGGTCCTGACCGTTTGCTTCAACGCGTGGCTTGTTTCCCGGAAGTCCCGCAGGGAGGGACGGCCCTTCTTTTCTCCCGGCCTGAAGATGGGGCTGCGGGCTCTGTTTCCTTCAATGCTTGCGGGCGGAGTGATCGGGGTTGGCCTCACTCTCTCGGGAACGGCGGCGATTGGTGCTTCGGTCTGGGTGACCTGCTACGGACTTGCCCTTCTGGCAACAAGGGGCCTGGCACCCGTTTCGATGTCACGACTCGGTTACGCCTTCCTGGCGGCAGGGCTGGCGTCCTTTCTTTATGCGTGGAGTGATGGGGCCAACCCGCTGCCCGGGTTGGGGGCTCCGGATCACATGGAGAGCCCGATGCTGGAAGCAAACCTGATCATGGGAATCTGTTTTGGACTCTTTCATCTGGTCTACGGGCTGATTGTAATGAGGACAAGCAGGGTGGAGGAGGCAGGGTTGACCGGGGAGGGCGAGGATTCCTGACGACCTTCCGGCGGCCCCGGGGCATTGCTACCGGCACGCGCATGATTGACTTTTCCAAGCTCGACAAGGTCATCCACGAGAAGGGCCGGCTCGGGATTGTGACCTTGCTGGCTTCCCGGGTAGAGTCCTGGCCTTTTCAGGACCTGAAGGCCGAGTTGCAGATGAGCGACGGGAACCTGATCACGCATCTTCGCACGCTTGCGAAGGCCGGCTATGTTGATTCTGCCAAGATCGATGGAGAGGGGCGACCCCAGACCCACTACCGGTTGACCCAGGCGGGGCGTGAGGCTTTCGAGGCCTACATAGCGATTCTTGAATCAATCGTGGATCTGGGGAAGTAGGGCAAATTGTTGTCTCTTTTTTGAACGGTTTGCTCTCAGCATGGTCTCACTTTGTAACACAAAGCAAACGAACCCCAGCTGACCATGAAGTTACGATTCCAAATCCTGCTCGCGGAGCATTATGGCATGTGCTTTGGCGTAAGAGACGCCCTTGCAGCGGCTCATGAGGTGGCCTCCCGGCGTCCGGCGACGATCCTGGGGCAACTGGTGCACAACGAAGTGGTCCGCCAGCGCCTCAGTGAGGCCGGGGCTCGCGAAGGCCGTTTGGAAGCCCAGCAGGCCGGCACGGCTGACGTGATCGTGACCGCTCACGGAGCGGCAGACCGCGACCGTGAACGGTGGAAGGGCGCGGGTTACCGGGTGACCGACACGACTTGTCCGCTGGTGCGAAAGGCGCATGATGCGCTCGCCAAGCTGGTTCTGCAGGGCTGTACGCCGCTGGTCATCGGAAAGCGTGATCACGTCGAGGTGCGGGGATTGACCGGGGACTTTCCCGGCGCGCAGGTGGTCCTCAGTGAGGAGGATGTCGACGCCTTGCCCTTTGCGCAGCGCTTTGGAGTGGTTGCGCAGACCACACAGCCGATCGACAGGGTGGAGCGCGTGCTGGCGATGATCCGTCGGCGCCATCCCGGAGCCAAGGTGGTGTTCAAGGATACCGTCTGCCATCCTACCAAGGCCCGTCAGACTGCTCTCGATCGCCTTTGTGAAGCCGCTGGCTTTGTCCTGGTGGTTGGTGGACGGAACTCGAACAATTCCCGGCAATTGGTGGAGAAGGCGCGCACGAAAGGGTGCCGGGCCGAGCTTGTGACGCGGGCAGAGGAAATCATGGAAGATTGGTTCTCCGATATCGGAGTAGTGGGTGTCACGGCGGGGACATCCACCCTGGACGAAAGCGTCGAGGAGGTGCTCTGCCGCCTGGAAACGCTTGGAGGCATCAGGGTCGGCCAGCCGTTGCGCCAATCAGCCTGAGCAGAAGCTGCCCGTCGCGGGCTTGCCCGGGAAAAGGAATTTTTTCAGTCTCTTCCGCGCCGTGCCAGAAGCTCAATGAGCCTACATTCCGGGCGACTTTTGGCTTCGAGTAGCGGTTCTTCCCTGAATGGGTGACCCGATTCGCTTTGCCGACTCCCGGGATTTCGCAGAGAATCCCGGGTGCGTAGCATTTCACCTTAAGATGAAGCCGATACCTCTCCTCTGTCTGGCCCTGCTGACGACTTCCCTCGTGGGCAACCCGGAAAAACTCAGTGCGATCGATGCCCAGCTCCTCCTCGAGAAGATCAAGGAATTGCAGGAAGGTTCCAACGAACGGGTGGGCGCCCGCTACACCACCGCCAACTCGGCCTTCCGTTCCGCCATCCAGAGCGATTCCGCGGCGCACGCACTTTACCTGAACTGCGTGGAGAAGGTACAGTTCGAAGACCAGCAGAAGAGCGGCAGCGACTTCCGGGACTGGAAGCGCCGCCATAACGACCGGACCGACACTCCCGCCTTCCGGCGCGCTCTTCGTCATCAGCTGAACTGGCTCCTCCTCACGCTGCAGGCGGCTTCCGAACCGGATGAGTCAGGCAAGATGTGGGCTAAGGCCTTGGACCACATCGACACCATCTTCAAGGATGCGGAAGACCTGGAGGGCTCGCAGCACCTCTTGCGTCAGAACGTCCTCAACACGGTCTTTGCGGAAGCGTATTCGATCGACAACATCGACGTGACCGACTGGCCCACCTCCCCCCTGCAGTTGGAGGCGGTCTACGACGGACTGGTGCTTCCCGCCCTGCGGGGGGTAAAGACTCTGGGTGAGCTCGACCAGGCTTGGGAGAAGCGTATCCTGCACGAGGGCTCCCTCATTCAGGCCTGGGACAAGCCGAAGAAGGGGCTGGCGCGGCCGGAGCATAGTGCGGCGATGGAGAAATTCCTGCAGGTCCGGCGGCCGGAATTGCAGTGGCAGAAGCAGATGGATTTCTTCTGGGTGGGCGACCAGAAAGGGGCCTCGCTTCGCATGCTGAAGCATATTGAGACACATGCGACCCATCGCGATTGTGCAAAGTGGATCGCGGAATTCCAATCCGCTGTGAAGGGGCAAATAGCCCCGCCGGTTCCGGAAGCGGGGGAAGAGGAAGGCGAGGGGACTCCGGCGGCCTCCGATGCGGGCGCGGGTGAGACCCCGTAGTCGCCCCTCCTCAATTGCCCCCGCGCGGGTCAGGGGGCTTGGTGGCCTCTACCTGGCACCCCTGAAGGTAGGCGAAGTGCTGGCCGTTGATGAGTTCAAAGGTCACCGTCCCCCGGGCGGTGATCCAGGTCTTGTCCGGCAGGTCGGGGAGGGGGCCCTCAAACTGCAGGGGGACTCCGAGAACCTGAGCGTCCGCCGCACAGCAGGTCATCACTACCCGGTAGAGTCGCCGGCGGTCTCCACCGTGATTGAGGTCGGGGTCCTCCTCGATGAGACGGCCCTCCAGCTGAACCGGCAGGTCCTCGTAGACCTTCATGATTTTCTCGTCGCCCGCTGACCAGTAGAGTTCGGTCAGTTGCACGAGAAAGTTACCGTCCGCGGTCTTGGGGGTGCGCTTTTCGAGGTATTCCCGGGTAAACTCGGCATTGTAGTTGGAATAGAGGGAACGCAGGGTGCGTTGCTTGTAGAGCCCCTTCCAGCGCAGGGCTTCCTTGGAGTATTCGTGCTTGGTGAACCCTGTGCAGAGGATGACGGGAAGAATCATGAGGCAGAGGGCTGCGACAGGGTTCTGTTCGTGGTGATCATGATCCTGCCCATGGTCGTGATCGTGCTCATGGCTGTGATCGTGGCCACAGCCCACCCTGCGGTTGGCGTGGATGAGGTTGAAAAGGCCCAGGACAACCATGGCCAAGCCGCCAATGAGAGCGATGAGGTGGAAGGAAGGAGCGAGGTATTTGAAAATAGTCCCGCTCGCATAGAAGTAGACCGGGACAACCCCCCAGGCGATGGTCGCGAGGCTGGAGATGATCTGGTTCAGGGTGGTCTTCTTCACGGGGAGGAGTGGACTTATTGTTCCATGAGCTGGGGCAGCGGCGGAGCGTTCTTCTTATCGAAAAACGGCTCCACGGAGATGCTGACGGCGCCAATCGTGACAAAGAGTGCGAGGGCGAGGAAAAAGATGAACCTGCGGGTAAGAATGGTGCTGTACAGGAAGAGCAGTTTCACGTCCATCATGGGACCGAAGACAAGGAAGGCGAGGCGGGCGCCGTGTCCAAAGGCATCGAGAGTAGCTGCGATGAAGGCGTCCGACGTGCTGCACAGGCTCAGGAGGAAGGCCAGTCCCATGAGAGCAGCAGGTGCGCCAAGTGTGCTGTCCGCGGTGCCGTCAATATAGTCGCGGAGGGGAATGGTTTCCTGGTCGACCGGGGGTGGTGTGTTGACGATGGCCACAATGGTGATTCCGATCACGAAGTAGATCCCGACATCCACGAAGTCCCGCATGGCTGCCCGCAAGGCCATGATCAGGCGGTTGCCCTTGTCGTGGTCGTGGTCGTGGTCGTGGTCGTGCTCGTGGTCGTGGTCGTGGTCGTCGTCGTCGTCGTCGTCCTCGACGTCGTCGTCGTCGCGCCGCGGCGGCGCCAGGAGCAGGACCAGGCCCAGGCGC
>CAWWCX010000037.1:0-17539 GCA_963935445.1 uncultured Roseibacillus sp. | reverse complement strand
ATCTAGTACGGTCTCGTGGGCTCGGAGATGTGTATAAGAGACAGGACCAGTGGGGTTGCCACTGAGCGCCCTGTGCAATCCAGGTCCGGATTGTGGAGATTTCATCCGGAGTGAGGCGGCGGACCTCGTCCGGGGGAGGCATCAGCTCCTCATGGTCTGCGTGAGTGATGCGTTGGAAGAGGGCGCTCTCCCGGGGTTTTCCGGGCACGACGAGGGCGTGCCCGTCTCGCGCGGCGAACCAGTGCTCCTTCTGGTCGAGGCGGAGCTTTCCCTTACGCTTGGAGGAGTCCACCCCATGGCATTTGAAGCAGGCATCGGACAGGATGGGCCGGATCTCACGAGCAAACTCGACCTGTGTTCCGGCCTGGAGCGGTCCGAGGAACCCGGTGAGGCATACGAGGCAGGAGAGAGAACGGGTGAATTTACGGGATCGGGTTTCCACTGGTAGAGGGGTATAACCCTTCACGGTTCCCCTGCGGTCAAGCGCAAGCGGTCATCGTGATTCGATGAGAGTACGGGCGACACGGAAACCGAGGTTTCCCAACTCCAGTTCCGGGTTGCTGTAAAAGCGTCCGGCGGCCTGCCGGTTGTTTCCTTGGAACCAGGAATTTGATCGCACGCAGCGGAACTGGGTGCCGGCGTGGGATTCGGTCCAGTCCCAGACCGGGTGGTCGATGCCTGCCATGCCCCACGGGCTGTTGTGCCATCTCTCGCTGCGAAGTTTGCTGGTGGAGAGGGAGAGGAGCCCGCCTATGTTGCGATGGAATCGCGCATAATTTTTTTTCCCGGGGTCATAGTAGGCAGCTTTGTACCACTCGTTCTCGGACGGGAGGAAATACTTGGCGTCCCTGTGACGGGGACCGACCTTGCTGGAAGGTGAAATCTCGTAGGCTCCCCGCTCGGTGTCGCCGCCATGCAGCCAGTTGCAGTAACGAATTGCATCGAACCAGGTGAGGCATGTCACGGCGAGGTGCGAGGTTTCGGGATCCGGGGCATACTGAAAGCCGTTGGTCCCGGAGGGAGAAGGAAGGCGCCTGATCCGCATGCGGGGATTGTAAAGCCCGTGAGGATCCGCGCGGCGAGCGACGGCATTAAGGAATTCGCTGTATTCCGCATTACTCACCTGGTGCTTGGAGATTTCAAACGTGTGTCCCACGGCACCGTGAGCCCCGACCCGGGGTCGGTGTTCGTCCGGCGGATTCCCAGGGGCTCCGACGGTTACGAAGGAAGATTCGCGCTTTTTGCGCTCCTTGGGGAACAGGGGTGCGGGTGATTGCCAGAAGGATCGGCCCGCTGGTGGAGGGCGTTCGAAAAAGACGAACTCGGCAAACTCCAGAAGAGTTTGCCAGTCCTCATCGGAATAGGAATGTCCGCCCCGGCGGAAGATGAGGCCGTTGTGATGCCTGCGGCCATGCAGTTGAAATACCGGCATCGCGGCCTCGCTTGTAGCCCGGGTGCCGACCGGGTTGGCGAAAAGGTCGTCGGATGACTCGAGGCATAGGAGGGCGCGGGGAGCGACCAACGCTTTCAGGAAGTGCTGGTCGAATGGGAGATGAGCTTCGTTTTCTGCAAAGAGGAGAATGCGGGGGTGATACCAGTTGGGTTTATCGTTCATTCCGATGGATTCCGCGCCGGGTCCGAGTATGCGCGACGACCCGGCTCCGCCGGCACCTGACTGACAGGGAACCACGAGGTCAATCCGTTCATCGAGCGCCCCGGCCAGGAGGGCGGCTTTGCCGCCCCGGGAGTGCCCTGTGATGGCGATCCGGTCGTGATCGACATCGGGGCGCTCTTCCAGGTAGTCGACGACCCGCATGCCGCCCCACGCCCAGACCGCCAGCATGGCCCAGTCGAACCCGGGATAGGCTTTCTGTGCCGGGCCCAGATGCCCCCGTTTGTCGGGAGCGAGATCCCCGCGCGCGTACTCGATGAAGAGGTAGTTGTTCTCAAGGAAGAGAGGGGCGGACTTGCTCCGCCCGAGCGAACCCTTCTCCTCGATGATCACGGGGTGCGGCCCCGGGGTTTTCGGGACGTAGGCGAGGATTCGCATTTCAAGGTTCCTCTCGCTCCCGATGACAAGGGTGATCCACTCCTCGGTACCGAGTCCACTTCGGTGTTCGCGGACGCGGTCCACTCGGGCGGTGATGCGGTCCGGTCGAGGGGGCAGGTGCCCGTATTGATAATGGAGGAGGGGTGGAATGAGTTCGGAACGTCGACGGGGCCATGTGGCCTTGTTCGTGATCCTGCTGCCGTCATTCAGGGTGAGCAGGTCGGGGAGGCCCGGGGAAGGTGGCAGGTGGGCAAGATCCTCCGGAAATTCCGGTTCCCTGCCGTGGGACAGCAGGGCAGAGACGAGAAGGAGGGCGAGACCGAGCCAGGGGGAGATTTGCATGGGATAACGGGGAATTCGGCAGATACGGTATGCACAGAGGAGGCCCCGAAGGCTTTCTGGAAGCGGTCACCGGAGGGTGGAAGGGCGATTGTGCGGCTTTTCGTGCGGAGGGTGATCACGGAACGCGCATGAGAGCAAGAGTGCAAGCTGACGGCAGGCGTGGGCTGACACCTGCTGTATTGTGGGTTGTGAATCGGCATGCCGGGTGCTAATGGAAAGCCAACTGAAATCATGAAAACGGGATTTTTAATTTCGACACTGGTGGCCGTGTGCCTAGCGATAGTGGCGGTCATGGGAATGGGACAGATCTCCGACTTAAAGAAGGAGATGGCGGAGCTCAAGAAGGCCGAGCCGGCCAAGAGTAACGCGGGACGGACCGCGATCGGGACCGGCGCGCGGGCCACGCGTCCCCTCTCTTCCCGGGGGGATGAGCCGAGCAAGAGTGGCCGGGAAGAGGATGAGAAAGAGGAGTCCCGCGTAGAGGCACTCGTTGAGCGTGCCGAGGAGAACCCGGAGGAGTTGATCGGGGAGCTCATCAAGGCGTTCTCGGAGAGTGATGCCGGCCAGCGCATGCAGCGAGCCCAGAACGCCCGGCGGGCGCGGTCAGTCTTCGCTCCCCTTCTTGAGGAGTTCGGGTTTTCGGAGCAGGAGGAAGAGGCTTTTCTTGAGATCGCGGGAGGGGACGTGGGATCGGACGAATCCCTCTGGGGCAGGATGATGTTCGCCAAGGAAGGCGACCGGGAGGAGATTGTGCAGGAGTGGGAGGCAGCCACGGAGCAGCGGAAGAAGGATATGCAGGCATTCCTCAATAACGAGGATGACTGGCGGCGCTACCAGGATTATGAGGCCCGCGTGCCGGTCTACCAGCAGATGAATGGGATTCGGGGAGCGATGGAGGGAGCGGGTGTTCCGCTTAGTTCCGAGCAGGAGACACAGCTGGTGGAAATCATGCACCAGGCGAGGATCGAGGGTGGAACTGTAGAGCGGTGGGAGGGACGTGGGGTCCTTGACCAGGTTTCTCAGCCAGGCATCGTCGACCGTCTCGAAGCTGATTTCAACGCGGAGCAGACTGCGATGAGCAATGACCTCTCACAGCTTCTTTCCGCCGAGCAGGTGGAAGTCTTCAACACGAACCGGTCCCAGACCCTTCAGGGGCTTTCACAGGGTCTTGGGTTCATGGAATCGGGTTTCGGAGGAGGGCGTGAAGGGGGCGCGGACGAATAAGATGAGTGTCTCAGGTTGGAAGGTAGCGGCCGTCCTGCAGGTCTGCGCATTGGCGGCCGGTCTGGCGGCGCCGCCCCGGCCCGGCGTGGTGGAGACCCGCCGATATGATTTCAAGGAGGCGGGGAAGGAGATGGAGTATGCGCTTTATGTCCCGCGGGGTTACGAGAAGGGCAGGAAGGCTCCGCTGCTGGTGCTCTTGCACGGACTGGGCAGTAATCCCCAGCAGGTGATCCGTTACGAGGGGATCACGGCGGAAGCGGAGAAACGGGGCTACCTTGTGGTTGCTCCCTATGGCTACAACGAGCGAGGCTGGTATGGGAGCCAGGGAAAGGGGAAGGGCGGCTTTCTCGGGGGACGGCCGGATGACCCGGAAAACCTTGGGGAGCTGAGCGAGAAGGATGTCCTGAATGTCCTGGGAATCGTCCGGGAGGAATTCAACATCGATCCTGCCAGGATTTACCTCGCGGGACACTCGATGGGCGGTGGGGGAACGATCTACCTGGGCGGTGCTCATCCGGGGATCTGGGCCGCTCTTGCGCCCATGTCACCCGCCTACATGGGCAGTCACGATATCCTGAATGATATCAAGGCACCGATGATGGTTGTGACTGGTGACAAGGATGCGGTCGTTCCGGTGAGCATGGTTCGGCCGTTTGCCAAAAAGATGAAGACAATGGAGGTGGAGCACATTTACAAGGAGATCCCCGGAGGTAATCATGGAACGACATTTTATCGGAATCCCCGCCTGATGGCTGAGATTTTTGACTTCTTTGACCAGCGCTCGCTTGATCGGGGACTGGCCGGCGGGGGAAATCAGGAACCTCTCCGGATCTTCACGAACAAGGCTGGACGCAAGATCGAAGCGCGGCTCGTAAGCAGCGAGGGAAGGAAGGTCACCATTGCGAGGAAGGATGGGAGGACCTTCACAGTCAGCCTCAGCTCCCTGAGCGAGGCGGACCAGAACTACATCGCGACGTGGATTGCGGAGTCGGCTACGGAGCCCTGAGCAAGGCTGCTGTGTCAGTGCAGTGAGCGGGCGGGTTACCCGAATTTTCTGTGGGCCTCATCATGGCCGATGAGCCGGGCCCGGATCAGGCCGTCGTCCAGTTTCTCGCCGAAGGGGTCCAGGTAGACGCGGCTGGTGCGCTTCTCGTTCTTTGGGGAAACGCCAAAAACATGAATGTTGAAGATGAACGCCGGTTCATCCTCCGCCTTGAACCAGTGGACGTTGTCCTTCTCATCGCTGATGCTGGAGGACTGGCCGGGGCCGAATCTGGCGTCTATGGTTGGCCTGATGATCATGTGGTCCTTTTCATCGGTGATGCGGTCATAATGGCGACCGTGGAAGTTGCCCTTCAGGATCAGAAAGGCGGTTGCCATGTTGTTGTGACCGTGAGGAACGACGGAGCGGCCCTTCCTGAGTGCGAAGATCTGCTGACCGAAGACGTAGCGTTCCGGGCCGCCCTGCAGCTTGGGCATTCTGGGCCGGTGGCTTCGCGCCCCGATGTCAGTAAGTCTGGGATTTCTGGCGGTGGCCTCGAAGTCGATAAGTTTGAGGAGTTCGGGGAGGTCGATCTGATTCGCCAGGAGATCCTCGACCTGCTCCTGCCAGGCGGTTTGCGAAAGTTTCTGGCCCTTGACTGCCAGCCCGATCTCGTTGACCTCGCTGAGCCACTTCTCGGTGGAGAGGCGCGCTTCCCCCGCGAGAAGGTGGCCGGAGCAAAGATGCTCGAGGAGGGACACGGTGAGGAGCGTCTGGATCGAACGCCTGCCGAAGTCGCGCCGGGTGGTGAAGATGGCCTCCTCGTGAGAATCTTTCATGATGAGGCAGAATCTGTGTTGCCCGGGTTCAGGTCAAGCCTGGGAGGACGACACAATGAGCGGCCCCGGGCTCGTCAGTTCGCTCCTTCCGCGATCCAGCGCCTGACGAGAGCTGTTTCATCCCGGGAGAGCGGCTCGCCATCCGGGGGCATGTGACCGTCCTCGATCAGGTGCAGCAGGATGCTTTCTTCCGGAGCGCCTTGAACCAGTGCGGGCCCACTTTCGCCACCGGTGAGCATGTGGGCCACGGTGCTCATATCGAGGCCCGCCTCCTTGGCCTCGACCCCGTGACACTCGAGGCAGTGCCTGAGAAAGAGGGGCTTGAGGTCCTTTTCGAAGGTGAGGGCGTGAACGGGGCCTGGTTCATGCGACATGCAACCGACAAGTGTCAGGGCCAGACCGCCCATGAGGAGGTGAGGGTGAAGGGTGTTCATCGGCTGCCGGCGTGAGTGGTTGCTGCTTCTCGGACGAAGTCGACCAGGCACCTCATGACCTTCCCGGGAGCAGCTCATTAAGGTTCACGATGTCCTACCTGGAAGTCGTTTTTCCCGGTGCGGTCCGATCCGCGCAGGAGCCAGATGGGCCGGGTGGAAAAGTCGACCATGTAGCCGGCGCTGGCTCCTGTTCCCCCTTGCTCCCGGTCCAGATAGGAGGTGGCCGGCATGTAGCGGATGGCGAGTCCGGCTCTTCGGAGGGGTGAGCGATTGGGGTTGGATCCGTGGATCAGAAACACGTCATGAAGGGAGAGCTGCCCGGCCTCGAGTTCCACATCGACCGCCGTATCCGGGTCGAATTGATCTTCACCGACGCGTTGATTCAGAACGATGTCGTTGCGGTCCTCCTTGAGGTGAGACTGCAGCTCCTGGTTGCAGTGAGAGTCAGGAATGACACGGAGACAGCCATTCTCTACCATGCTGTCGTCGATGGCGATCCAGGCAGTGACCGTGGCGAGCGGCACGATGGGCCAGTAGTGTCCATCCTGATGCCAGGGAACTTCCATCCCGTTCCCCGGCGGTTTGCAGAAGGCCTGGCAGCCCCACATAACGATGTCGGGTCCGATCAATTGCTCGACGAGGTCGAGGATGGCCTCGTCCCGGGCGAGTTCGAAGAAGATTTCATTGCCTTCCACACCCTCGGCGCCCTTTTCCCTTGTATGGATGCTCACCAGACGCTCCGGCCGGACTCCGGGGTTGGCGGCAATAACGGCATCGAGGGCTCTGCGGAGTTTGATGACTCGGGCGGGCGAAAGTCGAAAAGAGGGGACCACATAACCGTGTTCGCGGTAGTGTGCGACTTCTTGATCGGTCAGCGAGTTCATGGGGTTCTTTCTTCAGCATTTCCGGGGAGAGGACGCTTTGAGCACGCCTGATGCATGCGCGGCCGGGTCGGCCACTCACCTACTGCTCGTTGGGAGGGCTTTGAGGGCTGGGGGCCGGGGTGAGCCCGAGCTCTTCTCCGAAACGGCGCCTTACCTCGGGCGCCAGCTCCGCCGTGCTCAAGGCCTGACGGGCGGCCGGGAGATCGACTTCGCGCCAGCGGGTCAGGGTGTGGTGCATGAGGCCACGGCGGTGATCCTGATCTGTCATGGACTGCGCCCATGCGAAGGCTTCGGCAGGGTCCGTTCCCACGGTCATGTGGACCACCCGTTCAGTGGCGCCATCACGGTTCCGGTCGGCGGGGAGTCCGCTGATCCACTCACGTGCCGCATTGCCGTCGAGGCGCATCCACCGCTCGGCGACGTCCCCGATTGCACCGTGCCGGATGGATCCGCGTTCCGGGAGGGTGAGCGCCCACTCGGCTGCCTCGACAGGATTTGAGGACGACCAGATAGAGGCCACTTCCTCGGCCATGTGGCGGTATTCCCGTCCGACGGCCCCGGTGGGGGGTAAATCATCTGTGATTTGCTGGAGCATTGCCGCGGCGTGGTGCGGGTCGTGTTCGGCAACGCTCCGGAGAACGGAGCGGGTCGCCCTCGAAAAGTCCTCCTTCGGAAGTTGACGGGCCCACTGAAGGGCCTGTTCAAGGTCACGCTCGGCCCACCTGCGGGCTACGCCCTCGAGCACATGGTGGCGGACATTTCGGTCCGACAACTCATTCAGGGCGTAGCTGGCAGCCTCCGCGGGATTACGTTCCGCCCAGGATGATAGCGTGCCTCGAAGGGCCCGCGCCCGGAGGGCGGGGTCGGTCAGAGCAGTGCTCCACTCAAGGGCGGCAGGGTGGTCGCTTTCAGCCCAGCGGCGACTTAGGTCGTGG
The DNA here is from genome assembly GCA_963935445.1 of uncultured Roseibacillus sp. Lineage (GTDB taxonomy): Bacteria > Verrucomicrobiota > Verrucomicrobiia > Verrucomicrobiales > Akkermansiaceae > Roseibacillus_B. Next base: position 9,849 of record CAWWCX010000037.1, on the reverse strand, counting down.
ACGAGGTGCATGGTGTGCTCGGAACCGGGCAGTTGGACCGCATAGGCGGCGGCAGCGCCGGGGTCGCGGTCGGACCACTCGCGCAGGATGTTTTCCACCGCCGCAAAACGGTCGCGACCGGTGAGGGATTCCGACCAGCGAAGAGCAGCCTCAGGGTTGCGACGTCCCCAGTGAGAAGCCAGGCGATGGATGGCTTCACGGCGTTGCTGGCCCGGAGGCAGGTCGAGGATGGTTTTTGCAGCGGAGGCGAACTCGATGGGACGGCCCCGGTTGAGACTGTCGATAATGGCGTGGACGGATCCAGGGAGGGTGTCGTCTTCCTCCCGGGAGCGGTTCCTTGATTCCCGTTGGTTGCGTTCCTGGGTTCCTGCGGAACCAGCCCCGCGCTGGGTCCCGCTCTTGCGGATGGAGGACGACGGAGCCAGTTCAGTCTCCCCGGTGCCTTGTCCGGGCCTGTGGAAAAGGAGGCGATCCGTGGCGATGCCGATTGCAAAGGAGCCGGAGGCAACGAGCAGGATGGTGAATCTTGGCGTCATGTAATAAAAAGGACCGGGGCACTGTGTCACTTCGTCTTCCCGAGGGCGACCATGTTCTTTTTGATCTCGACCAGGCGGTGTTCAGCGAGACGGCGCATGGCCTTGACTCGGTCCGGGTGCCTGGCGCTGAGGTCGACTTTCTCCCCGGGATCGCTCTCGAGGTCGAAGAGGGCAGGTCCCGCAGAGTCTTTCAGCCCCGCGTGGCGCCGGTTCGGAAAGAGCTTCCACTTTCCCACGCGGATTGCCTGAAATCCATCCCCACCGTGCCAGAAGAGGAGGTCTTCGCGAGGGTGTGGAGAATCCTTGCTGTCTGCGAGAGTGGGCCAGACGTTAACGCCGTCGATTACGGGAGCCCCCCGGCTCAGTTTGCTGAGATCGATGCCGCAGGCCTGTGCGAGAGTGGGAAGCAGATCGATGGCTGCGATGAGGGCATTACTTTCCCGGTTTTTCTCGATGGTTCCCGGGTAGCGGATGAAGCAGGGCACTCTCGTCCCTCCTTCGAGCGCGGACCATTTCCTGCCACGGAAGGGGTCGGCCTTTGACTCTCTTGTCATGGGCTCGGGCCCGTTGTCGGAGAGGAAGATCACGATGGTGTTCTGGCGGAGACGGTGCTGGTCGAGAGCCTTGAGTAACTGGCCGATGCGGTGATCCATCTCTTCGACGACGTCACCGTAGACGCCGAACTGAGAGCGGCCTTTCCAGTCGGGGTGGGCTTCGAGGGGAAAGTGCGGAGCGGTATAGGGCAGATAGAGAAAAAATGGTTTTTCGCGTCTTGTGTTAATGAACTCGATTGCCTCGGTGGTGAATTTTTCGGTCAGTAGGCGATTGTTGAATGGGCTGGTGACGACCTTGTCGTCCTTCCAGAGATCCTTGGTCTGGTTGTTGCTCTTGTTGATGTAGTAGGTGGTATCGAATCCCTGTTCGTGCGGGCGCATGCCCGGGTTGTCCCCAAGGTGCCATTTTCCAAAAATGCCGGTGGAATAGCCCGCCGCCTTGAAGACCTCGGCCATGGTGAGAGCCTCGGGGCTGAGCCCTTCTCCCTGTTTCATCATGTAGCCGACGACTCCGCGAGTCCAGCCGAGTCGAGCGGGGTAAGCGCCGGTGAGGAGCGCCATCCGGGAAGGTGTGCACACCGTTGCGCCGGCGTAGAAGCTGGTGAGTTTGACGCCCTCCGCGGCGAGGCGATCAAGGACGGGGGTTTTGATGCTGGGGTGGCCGTATCCGGAAAGGTCGTGATAGCCGAGGTCGTCGGCCATGATGAGAACGACGTTCGGGGGGCGTTCGTTGGCAGAGATTCCCGCCGGACAGGTCAGAAGGGTCAGGGCAAGAAGGAAGGGCAGGGTTTTCATGTGGGGTGACAGTAAGGGTAGAGGGAGGCCGGGAGGAGCTTGTGTGGGGTTTACTTTGGCACGGATTCCAGTTCTGTGAGGACTCCTCGCCTCCAGGTGCTGCTGGCGGCCTGTAGCCGGGCGACCTGGTCGGGAAGAGCGTTGCTCAGATCGCGCTGCTCTCCGGGATCCGCGGGGATATCGAAGAGGGCGGTCTTCTTGCCGGACGTGACCAGCTTGTATTGATCCTCCATCCAGGCCGTTTCGCCCCCGTTCTTGTTGAGGAAGCCAATCGCTCGCTTGCGTGAATTTCGTTTGCCGCTGAGGAGGGGACGGAGGCTGATTCCGTCGTATGTGCGATCAGAAGGAAGGGGAATGCCCAGATAGTCGAGGATGGTGGGAAAGTAGTCGCTGGTCACGCAGGGCGCGGAGATGGTTTTTGGTTTGGTGATTTGATCCGGCCAGACGAGAAGGCCGGGGACACGGATGCCTCCTTCCCGGAGGGAGAGCTTGAAGCCGGAGAGGCCGCCGGTGGATCCGACGTGTCGGGGAGAGCCCTGGCGGGCAGGTCCATTATCTGAGCAGAACCAGAGCATCGTGTTGGAGGACACCTTCATTTTTCTGAGCTCCCTGCGCAGGCGCCCCATCTGGTCATCCATGGCTGTGAGACAGGCGTAGTAATGACGGGCGTGCTCAGGTTGTTCCTCGTAGCGGGCGAGGTACTGGGGCCCTCCGACCACCGGAGAGTGGGGCGTGTGGAACCAGATCACGGCAAGGAAGGGCTGCTCTTTCTTGACGGCCGAGCGGATGAATGGAAGGGCCCGGTCCATGAGGACGCGCGAATCGTCACCCGTGGTGTTTTCGGTTTCCACCTTTCCGGGACCTGTGAAGTAGTCGTTGCCGTATGGCTTGGTGGAGGCAGGAGTGCTCGGAGCACTCTTTTTCTTGATCCTGCCCGGGTCGAGGAGGGGGTTCCAGGTGGGGACCTTGGATTCGGTAACGAAGCAGCGATCGACGTGGCGGAGCCACGGCGGGCAGAAGTAGCGCTCCGGGCGCTCCTGAAACGCGCCCCAGCGCTTCTGGTTCCCGCTTTTACGCGAAAGGGTTCCAAGGTGCCATTTGCCGAAGTGACCGGTGGTGTATCCATTCTGTTTGAGGACCTGCGTGAGGGTGATTTCACGGTCTTCAAGACGGCCCTTCATTGCGAAGGTGATGCCGTATCGGTATGGATTGCGACCGGTATACACGCTGCCCCGGGTGGGCGAGCACATCGCAGCGGCGGAATAGAACCGGGTGAAGGTCACTCCCTCCTGTGCCATCTGGTCAAGGCTTGGGGTCTTGAGAATGGGGTGGCCGTTGTATCCGGTGTCTCCCCAGCCCTGGTCATCGGTCATGCAGAGGATGATGTTGGGACGTTTGGAGGCATCGCCGGATACGGGGAGCACGGCGAGGAGAGCGAGGGTGATCAGGAGTTTCATGAGGGTGGAAGGAGAGGTTCGGGCAGGGAGATGAAAGCAGGCTTGGAAAGGAGCCGTTTTCCGCTGAGGAGTCTGTTAATGAGGATTCTTGGTGATCAGCTCCAGCGCCGCTTGTAGGTGGCGATATCCGCGATGAGCCCGGGAAGATCAGACATGGTCTGGAGGTGCAGCACGGGGGGGGCAGGTTCCCCCGGCGGGGTGGCCGCGTGAGCGTAGTAGCAGGCAATCATGCCTGCCGCGAGGGCGGCCTCGATGCCCACCGGGCTATCCTCAATGACCACGCACTGTTCGGGCGGGTAGCCGAGTTGACGCGCGGCGTGCAGGAAGAGGGCGGGGTCCGGTTTCCAGGCTTGGATTTCATGGGCGCTGAAGAGTTGTCCCTCGAAGTAGCGGAGAAGGCCGCAGGTTTCCAACGAGAGGAGCATCTTGTGCATTGGCCCGTTTGAAGCAATGCAGATTGGAAACCCGGAGGCGGTGAGCTGGTCCAGCATGTCATGGACGCCAGGCATGGGCTGTAGCTGGCTCGCCAGTAACTCGGCCACCCGGGAGCGGTAGCGGGATTCAAAATCCTCTTCCAGTTTGCGGCCAATACGCCGTTGCAGGTCGACCATGATTTCCTCAAGGTTGACGCCCCGGTAGCGGGAGACCATGGCCTCGACGCTTTCGCTGAGTTCAGGAACGAGGTCGAGGTAGCCTTGCTGACAGATTCCTTCGCTGTCAACGAGCGTTCCGTCGAGGTCGAAGAGCAGGCACAGGTCTTGCACAGGCATGAGAATTCAGGAGAGCACCGGGGAATGAAGGGGAGGGCTTGGCGTCATCGGGTCGGTGTTGGGCTCAATCGAGGGCGTGCCGGTAGCGCAATTCATTCATCCGGAACCCGGGCCGGTCCTCGCTCCTGCTCGCGCCATCCAGATGAAAGCCCATGGATTCGTAGAAGCGGCGGGCCCCCTTGTTGGACTCGAGGACCCAGAGAGTGACTGTCTCGAACCCGGCCTGCTCGGCCAGCCTGAGGGCGCTCTCACAGAGGCTGCGGCCTACTCCAATCCGCCACGAGGAGGGACGGACATAAATAAAGGGAACCTCCGCTACTGTATGGTCAGCGTCCTGGTCGCGGGACTGGAGGATCTGGCAGAATCCCGTGACGGCTCGATGTTCGTCCTCGGCGAGGAGAGTGGAGCCAGGGCCCTCAAGAAGATCGTTCCACGCCTTGGTGCGTTCCTCTACCTGCAGCTCGTCAAGGAATTCGTCGGGCAGCTGCCCCCGGTAGGCAATCTTCCAGGCGGCGACATGAATCTCGGCAATAATGGCGGCGTCCTCGCGGAGGGCTGGGCGCACGGAATGAATTGGCAGAGAGTTCACGAAAGGCGGTGTGAGCGTTTCATGGCCGGGGCGGCGCTGCAATGGCAATCACGATGGCGAACGCCCGTCAGCCCTCACCCTGCGGCGGGGCCTCCCGATGGTCCTCTCCCGGTGGGGGCACGAGGTTCAGGAGGGCGAATCCTGGTCGGCCCTCCGAAAGGGGCGGAAGTACCAACCGGAGAGATTCCTGATGAACCGCCCGATGTCGTCAGCGACCATGAGAACGCACGGGATCAGGAAGAGGGTGATGCCGGTAGCGAAAAGGACCCCGAAGGCGAGAGAGACAGCCATGGGAATGAGGAACTGGGCCTGCAGGGACGTGTCGAACATGAGTGGAACGAGTCCGACGAAGGTGGTTACAGAGGTCAGGAAGATGGGGCGGAACCGCCGGCGTCCTGACTGTTGCACCGCGGAGCGCAGGGAGGTCCCTGCCCGGACGCGTCTGTTGATGTCGTCCACCATGACGAGGGAGTCGTTGACGACGACACCGGCCATGGCGAGAATGCCAAAGAGAGAAAGGTCCGAGGGGGTGACATCCATGATGATGTGGCCGAGAAGCGCACCAATCACTCCGAAGGGGACGACCGCCAGGATGTAGAGGGGTTGCAGGACCGACTGGAAGGGAATGGCGAGGAGGGCAAAGAGACCGAACATGAGGGCGAGGCTGCCGATCAGGAGCCGCCTCTTGGTTTCTTCGGCATCGGCCACTGATCCGGTGAATACGACATGCAGATCCTCGTGGTCACGCAGCAGTTTCTCGATGTCCGGCTTGATGGAATTAGCGATACGGACGAGGTCCACACTCCGGTCTTTAGGTTCGGCACCGATCCGGGTCACTTCCGCCTTGTCGTTACGCTCGATGAAGACAGGGGCCTGGACAAATTCAGTCTTGGCGACCGTAAACAGCGGGACCTCCGCGCCGGCGGGGGTACGGATCTTCATTTTCTCCAGGGTGTTGAAGGTCTCGCGCTGCTTCCTGGGAAGGCGAACCATGACCCGGTATTCGTCGTGTCCACGCAGCACGCGCTGGGCCTCTTCTCCATAGAAGGCTCTTCGGACCTGGTAAGCGAGGGATTGCTGGGTGACACCCAGTTCGGAAGCGCGTGAGGTCAGGCTCAGTTCCACCTCGGTCTGGGGTCGTCGTTGATGGGCCCACGCCTTGGCGATGCCATCGTAACCGTTCAGCATGCGTTCGATTTCTCTCGCCAGTTCCTGCTTGGCCGGTGAGGCAGGGCCCCGCAGTTCCATTTCGAGCGGGTCGGCTTCCCGCTCTCCATCGTCCCCCCGTGTTTTCTGGGTGCGGATCTTGAGAGTGGAGTTTTCAGGAAGTTCACCAATGAGTTCTCGCCAGCGTGCAATAACCTCGTCGTTGGTGGGTCCCGTCTCGCTGCGGAGACCAGGCGGCATGAGCTGGAGGTAGATGATGGAATGGGCCTTGTTGTAGGGACGCCACGGAGCCTCGGTTCCGATCAAGCGCCAGTGGTTGGTGACGATCGGTCCCTCGACCGGGTCGACAAACTCGGAACGCATCTGTTCCGCAGCATCAGTGATGCGGTCCATGTAGGTCCTGGTCGTGTCGATTGAGACGTGCTCGGGAAGTTTCAGGCTGGCGTAAATCTCCGGGCGCTCTACCGAGGGGATGGAGACATAGCCAAGACGCCCTCCGGAAAAATACCCCAGCATGAGGAGGCCCATGCAGAGGAAGAAGGCAATTGCGGTCAGTCGATGAGCGACCACGTGTTTCAAGAGGGGTGCATAGACCCGGTCGATGAAGGCCTGCAGGCCGGAGGCGGCCAAACGCTGGACTTTCCGGATGGGACTGCGCACCCGGGCGCTGCTCACCTTGAGGTGCTTGAGGTGTGTGGGAAGGATAAGCTTGGATTCCACCAGGGAGAAGAGGAGGACGGGGGCGACCACGAACGGTATCTGGCGGGCGAAGTCTCCGGTCATTCCTTCGAAGAAGAGCAGAGGCAGGAAAGCGACGATCGTGGTGAGGATTCCAAAGGTGACCGGGACGGTCACCGCCCGGGTCCCCTCGATGGCCGCTTCCAGTGGGTCGGCTCCGCGCTGCAGTCGGGTGTATACACTTTCCCCGGTTACGATGGCATCGTCCACGACCACCCCGACCACGATGATGAACCCGAAAAGACTCATCATGTTGGCGGAGATTCCGAAGAAGTGCATGACCACGATTCCCCCCGCAAAGCTGACCGGAATACCGACCACTACCCAGAAGGCCAGTTGCGGGCGCAGGAAAAGCCCGAGGACGATCATGACAAGAAGGGCTCCGAGCAGCAGGGAGCTGCCCATCGTTTCCAGTCGGGATTGCAGTCCTATTGCGCGATCCATGTGGGTGCCCAGGACGATGCCCTCGGGGAAGCGTTCCTGCGAGTTGTCGACATACGCATGCACCTTCTTTGCGATGTTGAGCGCATTCTCCTTGCCAGTCCGGCCCACCTCGATGCGGATGGCGGGTCGCCGGTTGTATTCCGAAGCCACCTTTTCCTCGTTGTTGGCATCGCTGATGGTGGTAGCGACCTCTCCCAGCGTGAGCTGGGCACCTTTGGAGGATCGCACGGGAATGGCGGCGAACTCCTCGAGGGTGTAGGCCTGGCCTCGGGTGCGAATGTCCAGACGCCCACTGGGACCGTCAATGGCACCGGCTGGAAGATTGATGGAGGACTGGCGAATCGCACCTGCAATTGCGTCCGGGGTGAGGTTGTAGGCTTCCAGTTTTTCAGTATTGAGCTCGATGGCGATCCGGCGTTCCCCGGGACCGTCGGCCCGCACGCGGCTGATGCCCTTAATGGCGAGAAGATCATCCCGGACGCGTTTGGCTGCGCTGTGAAGCTCGTCCCGGGGGAGGTCTCCGGTGACGACAACCCAGATGACGGAGCGATAATCGCTCTTACTGGGAATGCTCACGCGGAATGGTTCCTCCGGAGCAGGAATGTTGCTTATGGTCTTGAGGAGGGAGTCAATATCCTCCTTCAACTCCCTGAGGTCCTTGCCCTTGCGTGCCTCCACGTAGATCTGGGCCCTGCCCCGGTGGGCATCGGTGTTCAGTTGTTTGACACCATCGAGGGACTCGAGGGCATTTTCCACGGGGATGAGGATGTCCCGCTGGACGTCAGTAGGCGTGGCGCCGGGATATTGTTTGCTGATGGAGACACTTCCGTAGGGTTCGCTTGGCTCCATCTCGAGCGTGATCCGGAAAAAGGCGACGTAGATTCCCCCCAGCAGGATGCCGGCCATGAGAAGGTTGGCGGCGATGCCGTTTCTCGCAAACCAGGAGATCATTTATCCTCCTTCTCAGATTGTGCGTTCTTCCCGGTGTCCGCCCGGGCGCTCTTTCCCTGCCCGGGGTCTCCTGTCATTTCGCCCGCGGGAATGTCGTCCCTCACCACCAGGACGTCGCCCCCGTCCGGGGCGTAGACCAGCCTGGTGAGGACGAGAAGGGCGCCGTTCTTGAGAGAGCTGCTCCGGAACACAATGTTCTCATCATCTGAATGGAGGGGAAGGATATACTGGGTTCCCAGCTTCATGGTCTCGGGGTCGACGATCCGGATACGGCTGAGGCGGGAGACGGCGTCTCGAGGAATGACGAAGACATCCTCCAGGATCCGGCCGGGGAGGTGGGCGCTTACGGGTTGGCCGACACGAAGGGGTGCCTTTTCGCTCCGCAGGCCAAAGGGGTCTTCAATGCGCGCGATGGCGAAGAGTTCGAGGGTATTGGCGTCGAGGGCGCCCTCTGTGCGCAGGATGCGGGCCGTCCACTCGTTGCTGGAGTTCTCGACCAGTCCATCCCGCAGGGTGACGGTGAGGGGAGGGTCGTCGGTGTCCTCCGGGAGGGTGATGTCGGCGAGGCGGCGTGTGGAGACAGGCAGGCGTACTTCGCTGTAGTCGGTTGCGAAGATCTCGCCGAGGGGTGTGGCCGCCCCGATGGTCTGTCCGACTCCCACCGCACGGGTGAGAACCCTGCCATCGAATGGAGCGGCGACCCTCGAGCGCTCCAGGTTGCGCTGGGCACTGGCTTCCTGTGCCTTGGCGAGGGCAAGGGCCTGCCGGGCGGCCTTGAGTTGGGGTTCACGGCGCACGAGGGCACTGGGCTCGTCCTTGTATCCGAGGTCCTGCCAGTCGAGCCGGGCCTGTTCCGCCCGTGCTTCCTCCTGATCGAGGTTGAGCTGGGCGCTGGCAACCTGAGCCTGGGCTGAAATCAGCGTGACTTCGAAATCGACCGGGTCGAGCTCGAGGAGAATGTCACCCTTCTTGAAAAAGGCCCCTTCCTCGAAGGTTGCATTAATATCCCTGATGCGGCCTGGGACCTGGGCTGTGAAGGTAACCTGGCTGTGCGCCCGGATGAGTCCCTGAGAGGGTACGAGAACCTGGTAGTCCTGCCGGTTCAACTCGAGCACACGTGCTTCGATCGGCTTGGGCTCGGGCCGATCGGAAGCCGGCTCGGGTTCCGTGACCGAGAGCCTGCCATAACCGAATACGCCGAGGACGAGGAGGGCGATGGGAAGGACGATGCGTATGCTGATCCCGAGCATGCTGGTCGGTGGGTTCTGCTCTGAAGCGCCGTTCTTAGAGTCTTGAGGAGAAGGCTTCATGGATAGCGTGCCGGGAGCGTCGATATAGTATAGTGGGTTGGATTCCCAAGCATTTCGAGTCGTCCATGCGAAGGATTCCTTCCCGCTGTGAGGGGAAAGGTTGTCCACGGTGGGGCGTGCCCGATTGCCTCGACTGCATGCGTATCAGGGGACAGGATTCCGCAGGATCCGGGCAATCTCTTGGGAGGATTGACGCCTGAACGGGGCAGGAGTAGCCTTCCGAGGCCTTGAGGAACGCCAGCCATCTCCTGATCTTCTGTTGCGGGACCGGGTTGTCCCTCTGCAGTGTGTCTGCCGAGCGGTTACGTGAAACGGATCTCTGGAGTGTGCAGCCGCTGCCTTCTCCGGTAGCGGTTCCCCGGATCGACAACGAGGCCTGGGTCAGGAATCCGATCGACCGATTTGTCTGGGCAAGGCTGCTTGAGAACAAGATGCATCCGACGCGGAAGGAGGCGGATCGTCATACTCTCATTCGGCGGCTCAGTTTCGGATTGACCGGTTTGCCGCCCTCCGTTGAAGAGATTGAGCGATTCGTCAG
>CAWWCX010000036.1:0-17555 GCA_963935445.1 uncultured Roseibacillus sp. | reverse complement strand
GTCAGGGTCAGGGCTGCGCGACGGGCGAGGGTGGCGCGGTCCGCTTCCGGAGCAAAGCCCACCTTGCCACCCGACTTCTCCCTGAGTTTGGCCTCGACGAAGCGATCGATCGCCGCGGGGGCGCTTCCCTCCGGAGGATCGGTCCGGACGGGCGGAACGAAGGACCAGTGCCTGGCATAGCGGCCGCCTTCCTTCACCCACCGGCTCAGGATGTCACGTTCGGCCTCGGTCAGCTGTTTTTCCGCGTCCCGGGGCGGCATGGGGTCCTCCCGATCATGAAGGCGCACGAGCATCTCGCTTTCACCAGGGTCCTCGGGATCAATGGCCCGGTAGCCGCCGCGATCAGAAGTAGCTGCCTCGAAGGAATCGAGGCGGAGCTCGTCCTTTTTCCTGGTGTCGGGTCCGTGACAGACAAAGCACTTGTTGGACAGGATTGGAAGAACCTCCCGGGCGAAGTCGACTTTCTTTGCAGAGACTCCGAGGGCACAGTTGAGCAGGAGGGCGCCGGAAAGGAGAGCGGTGCGGCCAGGGAGCAGGTTCAGAAGTGTCATGGCGTGAGCGGAGTTCCGCGGGAATGGTGTTAAATCATCCCATGCTCATCTCAATCCGAATTTATCATCTCACTTCTTCACGTGGTCCCGGCGAGGGCAATAATCTCGCGCGCGGGGGAAGGATTTTCTTGCGGAAGAGGACAAGGTGAGCGATCAGTGGGGACGCTTGGGGGTAACCTGTTCAAATGAACTTGCCGAGCCTTGTCCCTCTTTACGCCTTTCCAACTTTACATGACCGCGTGGCCGCGAAGGATAGCCACGTAGGCGGACTGCGTATCCCCTGAAAACCCCTGAAACCCTCTTATTCCTGATGAATTCGCACGTACTGAACACGCAACCAGCATGCCCGATGAAACGCCTCCTCGCGATCGTTGCATTACTCCACGGCCTCCTCGCCGTTTCTGTGCCCGTTTCGGCCGAAATGGTTGTGATTCGGGAGATCATGTATCATCCGCAATCCGTGGCGGAGGGGGAGGCGCGCCTCCCGGAATTCGTCGAGATCGAAAACATCACCTCGACCGTTTTTGATATTGCGGAGTGGGAACTGACCGGAGGAGTGAGCTACACCTTCCCCAAGTTTGATGCAGGGAACCCGACCTCCAGCTTCCTGATGGGGCGCCAGAGAATCGTTGTGTGCGAGGGTGATCCCGAGGTCTTTCGAGAAGCTTACGGAATTTCTCCTTCGGTGCGTGTGCTTGGCCCCTGGACGGGCTCTCTCGATAATGCGGGTGAGCGAGTCACCCTTCGGAACAAGAACGGGGTCGTGAAAGCATCGGTGCGCTATGATGACGAGCACCCCTGGCCCGTCGCGCCTGATGGCGCGGGCCACAGCCTGGTCCTGGTGGACACCGAGCGGGCGATCGATGACTACCGGAGGTGGGGCACGAGTTCGCGGGTGGGTGGAAATCCGGGTATTTCCGATGGCGCTGTGATTTCTCCCCTGGCCATCAATGAAGTGCACTTTGACCAGGATGGAGACGTTGACTGGATCGAGATCTACAACGGTGCTGCTACACCGCAGAGCGTGGATGGCTACTTTCTGAGCGGTGCGCGCGGATTCGGCGACAAGGTCGCGATTTCCGGTTCAGTGCCCGCGGAAGGCTATCTCAGCTTCGATGTATCGTTCTCCAACAACAGCGTGGCTTTTCTTGTTGATGAGAACAGTGTGGTGCGGAGCGCGGTGAACTACGACCGGGACACGGGCAGGGAGCATGTCGCGGCCTACCCCGACGGATCGACGGATTTTTACTCTTCTGCGGCGGGGAGTCGCAACCAGGCCAACAACCCCGACCGGGAAACGGGCGTGGTCATCAATGAATTGATGGTTGAGCCTCCGTCCAATCACCGGGATGGGGAATTCATCGAGCTCTACAACCGGGGCAGTGCCGACGTCAGCCTGACTGGGTGGGAGTTCACGGAAGGGGTGAGTTTTCGCTTCCCTCCCGGCTCGATCATTGCAGCTGGCGAGTATGTCGTCATTGCCGCCAACGAAAAGGTCACCCGGGCGGCTTTTCCGCAGGCCAACATCATCGGCCAGTATTCCGGGAACCTGAGCAATAACAACGAACTTTTGCGTATTGAGGATTCGTGGGGGAACCTGGTGGACGAAGTCCACTACCACACGGGTGGCGACTGGCCGGTGAAGGCTGGCGGGCTGGGAAGCAGCATGGAGTTGCGCCACCCTGACATGAACAACGACTTTCCCACCGCGTGGGCGGATTCCGATGAGTCCGAGAAGGGGGAGTGGACATCGTTCACCATTGCCGATCGCTATAACCAGCTTCGGACCATGGGCGGCGAAAGTAGCTGGAAGGAACTCCATATGCATGGAGTGGGAGACTGTCAGGTCGCGTTTCGTGACCTCGACTTCTCCACGAGCGGGGGCTCCAACCTCCTTCCCGGTAATGGTCGCCGGGTGAGCAACAATGGAAATGGGGCGACCGGCTGGCTCTGCCAGGGAACACATCACCTGAGTCACATGCAGGGACAGGAGTTTCATCTCGTTTCCACGGGCCACGGTGACATCAAGGCCAACCGGGTGGAAATCGACGTGGTTGGGCTGCAGCGGAATGATGCCCTGACCTTTGAGGGGCAGGCCCGCTGGGTTTATGGGAAGCCCACCGTGATCGTCCATACGTGGGATCGCTCGTTTGGAGGCGTGCTCCGGTTGCCGGTCCCGCGGAATCTTGGGACAGCGGGTGCGGCCAACTCCGCGTTGCTGGCTTCGGGCGTGCCCGTCCTGAGTGAGCTCAAGCACAGCCCGGCTGTTCCGAGGCCCGGAGTGGATGTGACGATCACCGTGCGGGTGGACTCTCCCGCTTCTCCCAACGTCAACCTCCGGCACCGTCCTGACTTCAACAGCACGAGCGCGGAGACAGCCTGGCTCACAACCCCGATGGTGGATAACGGTACGAGCGGGGATCAACGGGCGGGGGACGGAATCTACACAGCCGTTCTGGACCAGTATGCCTCTGAGGGACAGATAGCACAGTTTTACGTGGAAGCTGATGCCGGGGGAGGCGATTCCACCATCATGCCGAGCCCGGCCCCGGAAAAGCCGGCGATGTTCATCATCGATAGCACGAATCCGGGCCGGGACCTGAGAAGTCAGCGCTTTATCGTGTCCGCCCGGAGCATGGACGCCTTATCCACCAACCGGGGGCAGAGCACCACCTTCAACTACGCCTTTCCACGCCTGTCGAATCAGTACTTCAACTGCACCTATATCGCCAATGAAAGGCATATCATCTACAACTGCGAGATCCGTAAATCCGGAAGCCCATGGACCCGTTCGGACGGCAACTCCATTCCCAAAGGCAAGTGGAAGACTCCCCGGGACAAGCGCTACCGCGGCTGGACGCGTCGCACAATTGACAATGATGGCGCTGGTGGGCAGGGCCAGTCACACAACAATCGTATCATACGTTACTGGCTCTATCTCCTGGGGCATGCCTCCAACCTGAACGAATTTACCCGCGTGGTTGTGAACAACGGTTCTCCCCAGGTCCGGGAAGATGTGGAGACCAACGCAAACGACTTTCTGAAGCGGAACTGGGAGAACGGCGAAAAGGGCGAGCTCTACCGGATCGATGACGAGTGGTGGTTCGACGACAACTGGAGTCGGCAGCAGCGCAATGCCGACTGGTCGGTGGATGGCAGGAGCGTGGAGCCCAACATGTATCATGCGGAGTGGATGAAGCGCTCGCGGGAGGAGGAGTATGATTACGGGTCCTTCATCAACTGGGTTTTCTCGGTAGGGCAGAACCGTTTTACCCGGGAAGAGATTTACCGCATGTCGGACGTGGACATGATGGCAGCCAACGCGGTGGTCCGGGGATGGGTGGACGACTGGGATACCCTCACGCGGAACCGGGGCAAGAATGGCTACTTCCTTCGCCGCTACAGCGACGGGAAGTGGATGCTTCTGCAGTGGGACTCGGACCTGACCTTCGGAAATTCCTCGGCTCCCTTTATTGGAGGACTCGCGGGCGTTCCGAACTACTTCCGGAAGCCCTACGTCGAGCAGCGGGTCAATTACTACATCGGGGAAATGGTGGAGAAGTACACGAAGGACTCGGAGCGCCTGAAGACATGGTTTGACCTGGAAGTTCGCTCCAACCGGCGGGTTTCCATTAATCCGGCGATATATTACAACTTCAACAATTCTCGGGTCAACTATGCCATGAACTCCGAGATCGGGGGCGCGGTATCGAATACGCCGTTCAGGGTGAGTGGTCCGGCCACGACCTCGGGGAACACGATCGATCTCACCGGTTCGAGCAATCACCGCGCCTTTGACATCCGTGTGGTGGGGCACCCTGAGGCCGAGGTGGTCTTTACCACTCAGACAGAATGGGAAGTCACCGGGCTCTATCTCCGGGAAGGCCGGAACAACCTTGAATTCGAGGCCCTCGACTCGGAAGGGCTGGTTGTCGCGACGGACTCCTTTTCCGTCACCAAGACAGGGAACGCTCCGCCGGTGGTCGAGATCGATACCAACCCGGACTCCCTCAATGTAGCGGCCCATCAGATTCTCACGGTGGACGCCAGTAGCAGCTTCGATCCGGAGGGAGACGGCCTGAGCTTCGACTGGCAGGTCGATGGAGGGGCGATCATCAGTCACTACGCGCCCGACCAGGCCGGGATCCAGTTTCCGGGCCCCGGGCTCTATCTCCTGACCCTGACTGTAGAGGACGAGGGCGGGAACCAGACCGTCGAGACGAGGCAGATCCCGGTCTACGCGGAATCCGGGTGGCACTCCTTCAGCGACAAGACACTTGCGGATGGATGGACGGAGCAGAATGTGGAAGTCCGTCACGATTACAGCGGGGATGCCTGGTATACTCTGGACGATCTGCCAGGGGAGCTTGTTCTGAAGCTCAACGATACCGTCGCAAAAGGAATGCGGGCCGCCTCACCGGCCTATCCGGCTCTCTGGCGGGATGTCCCTGCCAGCGCGGACACCATGCTGCAGACCGACGTGCGTCTCTCCAGTATCCAGCAGGGCGGGTTCATAGCGGGCCTGATCCTCAAGGCCCAGGAAGATGGCGAGGAGACCATCTACGCGCTGGGCATGGAGAATGGAGATTTTCTCCGGGTCAAGAAGGTGGTTGGAACAACAGAAACCCGCCTGGCCGCCATCCCCTGGGGGAAAGAGAGCGCGGTGGTGCGTATTCGCCGTGTGGGGAATGATCTTCACTTTGATTACCGGACCAGTCCGGGGCTTTGGGAGTCCCTGCACGTGGTGGGCATGCCCGCCGAATCCACGCTCTCGCAAGCAGGGCTGTTTGCTTCCAGCCAGGCGCCGATCATGGCGCGCTTCGAGTTCGACTACTTCATGGTAGTCGATGAGTCGGCGGTCAGCCCCAGCGTGGATTCCCTCCGGATCACGGAGGTGATGTACAATCCGCTGGAGGTTGAAAACGGGGTTAACCTTGAGTTCATCGAGCTGATGAACACGGGGAATTCCAGTATCAACCTTGCGCAGGTCAAATTCCAAGATGGGGATCCCTTTGCAGAGCTCGTGTTCGGTGACGAGGATCTCAGCCCTGGGGAGGTGGCCGTGGTTGTGGCGGACGTCGCCGATTTCCAGTCCATCTACGGGCAGCACATCAGGATTCTTGGCACGTGGGCCGATGGCAGCTTGAGGGATAGCGGCGAAGTGATCGTGCTGTCTGATCCGCTCGGCAACATCATTCATGACTTCGAGTATTCCGATGGCCCTCCGTGGCCCGCCGAAGCGGACGGGAATGGGCCTTCCCTCGAGGTCATCGATACGGAAGGCAATTATAACGACCCCTTCAACTGGCGTGCCAGCTTGATCGTCGGGGGCACGCCCGGGGAGGTCTTTCTCGGGGACCTCGATGACGACGGGCTGGACGACAGTGAAGAAGGAGTCCTGGGGACGGATCCTCTCAACCCTGATAGCGACGGAGATGGAACTCTTGACGGAGCGGAGGTGGCCGCCGGGACGGATCCCCTGGACCGCGCCTCGGCCTTTCGCCTTGTGGAGCTCCTTCGGTCAGGAGACACCACCAGGGCGACCTGGAGCAGTGTTCCAGGCAGGCGTTACACGCTGCAGGTGAGCGAGGATCTTGCGCCGGGGAGCTGGACGGATGTCGCTACCGTAGACGCCACCGGTGCGACTACTACTGTTCCGCATGATGTGGCAGGGGCTGGGGCCCTTTATTACCGGGTTTCGGTGGAATAGCCCTCGCATCCGGAAGGGGGCAGTGCGGCACCGTTGAAAGGGGACAATCAGGGCCGACTTCAAGTAAGTCGGTCACCTGTGATGCCTGCCACTTCTGGGTTAACCAGGGGGGGAAGGGCAGAATTTGATCTGTTCAATCAAGATTGGTTAAGTACACACTAACGAAATCCGGCAGGCTCTGCCTGCTGGCCCCCATAAATCCCCCAGATGAAAACCCGTTTACTGATTTGCGCGGCTGCATTGGCCGCTTGCCCTCTCGCCTCCGTGAAGGCGGAGCAGGTCGTGCTTAGTGAAGTCATGTATCACCCGCCAGCCGGGCTCCATGAGTTTCTCGAGCTCGAAAACCTTACATCCACGGTCTTTGACATCGCGGAATGGCGTGTTCGCGGTGGAGTGGAATTCGATTTTCCGGCCTATAACGACGGGAATCACCAAAGCAACTTTCTTAAGCCATGGGAGCGGATCGTGATCTGTGGAGTCGACCCCGCGACCTTCCGTGCGGCCTATGGCCTGCCGGGCTCGGTGCGCGTGTTCGGCCCCTGGGAGGGATCCCTTGCCAACGAAGGGGAGCGTATCAACGTGCGGGACAAGAATGGAGCTACGGTGTGCAGCCTCCGCTACGATGACCGCTCGCCCTGGCCGGTCGAGGCTGACGGTGGGGGCCATAGTCTGGTTCTCAAGAACAACAACTACGGCATTGACGATTATCGCCTGTGGGCCGCGAGTACGTCCTCGGGTGGAACTCCCGGGTCTGGAGAACCGACCGCCGCGGAGGAGCCCTACTCCAATCCGGAAGTCGACCTTTCGGTCGGTGTGCCTTACATAAACTTTAACAGCAGCTGGAAGTATCTCGACAACGGGTCGAACCAGGGAACCGCCTGGAAGGATTCCGGATTCAATGATGCGAGCTGGTCCAGTGGACCGGGACTCTTCGGCTACGAGACATCCGTGGTGCCGTCACCCGGAATCTCCACGCCTTTCGAGAATCCGAACACTCCGGGTAACAGTATCATTACCTATTACTTCCGGAAGACCTTCGAGTTCAACGGTACGGTCGCAGGGACCACTCTCTCGATTGATACCATTCTCGATGACGGGGCAGGCTTCTGGCTCAACGGGCAGTGGCTGGGAGGAATCGGGGTGAACCAGGGAGCATCCTACACCACCACTGCCAGCCGCACGGTTGGAGACGCGAGCGAGGAGGAAGGGGTCATCACCAGCGGCTCTCCTCCGCTGGTGGTAGGAACAAACACGCTCGCAGTCGAGGTGCACCAGACGGGCACGAACAGCTCGGACGTGGTCTTCGGAGCCCGGGTGAACATTTCCACCCCGAGCGCCCCCGGCATCGTCATTAACGAGGTGCTGCCACAGAACGGAGGAGGATTCGTCGAGTTCTATAATCCCACTGGGGCGGATATTGATATCGGAGGCTGGTATCTCAGTGACTCGGTGAGCAACCTGACGAAGTACCGGATACCGGGAACGCTCAGCGTGCCGGCCAGCGGATTTGCCTCGGTAGGCTATTCCGAGGCCAATCTCACGATCGGCAGTCCTACCGTCGTCTATCTCACGGAGGATGACGGATCCACCATCGTGAACGGGATCGACACCGCGATGCCTGTGGACGGTCGTTCCCTGGGACGTAAGCCGGCTGGTTCGGGCAGCTGGTTCCTTTTCACGTCATCCACGCGGAACAACCCGAATGCCAGCGCAGCCGAGCTTGGAACGGTACTCGCAATCAACGAGGTTCACTACGACGGAAACGGGGATATCGACTGGATCGAGCTCTACAATGGAGGGAGTGCCACCCAGAGCCTTGCTGGGCTCTTCCTTGCCAGCCGGCGAGATTTCACGGACAAGATTCCCGTTATCGGAGCGATCGGGCCCCGTGGCTTCACCAGCCATTCGGTGAGTTTTTCCACGGGGGGGGGCGACGAGGCCCTGTGGTTGATCGACGGGAGCAACAGGGTGATTGACGCTGTGGTCGTGGAGCAGGTTTCTCCGCGAAATTACTCGGCGGCCTATCCGGACGGTTCGGGCGAGTTTTACTCGTCGGCTTCCGGCAGCCGGAATGCGGCAAACAACCCGACCCGCGAGACGGGTATTGTGATTACGGAGTTGATGGTGGAGCCACCCTCGAGCCACCGCGACGGAGAATTCATTGAGATCTTTAACAATTCGGGTTCGACCATCAGTCTTGATGCGTGGCGGATTGACGACGGCGTGACCTACGCATTCCCGGCCCAGACGAGCATTGCGGCTGGAGAGTACCTGGTGGTGGCTTCCAATCCGGAGTATACCCGGGAGGCTCACCCGGGAGCGCGTGTACTGGGCCCCTACACCGGGAATCTCAGCAATAGTGGTGAGAGGATCCGCCTGATCGATTCCTGGGGGAACCTTGCTGATGAAGTGCACTATGCCACCGGAGGAGAGTGGCCTTTTCTGGCGGGAGGGCTCGGGAGCAGTCTGGAGCTGAAAAATCCCGACATGGATAACTCAAAGCCGAGTGCCTGGGCGGACTCCGACGAGTCCAACAAGTCGACCTTCCAGACATACAGGATTTCGGACCAGTACCTGCAGAATAACTCGCGGGGTAGCAGCTCCGACTACAAGGAACTCCATGTCCATGCGGTTGGAGATGCCCACATCGCGATGCGCAACATGAGTCTGAGGGAGAATGGGGTGGGCTCCAATTTCCTGCCAGGAGCCGGACAAACGGTTGTGACCAACGGCAATGCCTCGTCGGGGTGGTTGTGCCAGGGTACTCACTATCAGAGTTACATGTCAGGAAATGTCTTCAATGTGGTCTCGACCGGGCACGGCGATGTGAAGGCCAACCGCTGCGAGATCGACGTGACCTCCATCAGTGACAACGACAACCTGGTCTGGGAGTGCGAGGCCCGCTGGGTCTATGGAAAGCCCACCCTGATCGTGAATACCTGGGACCGGAGCTTTGGAGACATTATTCGTCTTCCAGTTCCGCGCAACCTGGGTAGCCCGGGTGCAGCCAATTCCAGCGCGGAAGCCAGTCCGCTGCCCACCGTCTCAGAGCTCATGCACAGCCCGGCAGTGCCCACCTCGTCGGACGCCATCACCATCTCGGCCAGGGTGGGCTCGGTGCAGTCTCTCAATGCAGTCAATCTGCGTCATCGCCTGGACAACTCGAGTTGGAGCAACTCATGGGGCAGCCAGGCCATGAACGACAACGGCGTCGGCGGAGACCTCGTAGCCAATGATGGGATCTACAGCACGACCCTTTCTTCCCGGAGCGACAACACCATCACGCAATTCTACGTGGAGGCTATTTCGTCGGCAGGAAGGACGCGCGTTCCGCGCATGGCGCCCGAGGCCCCGGCCCTCTTCGTGGTTGATAACAGCAATATTGCAACCGACCTGCGGACACAGCGTTTTGTGATCTCTGCGCGCGACATCGACAACACGGACGGAGGAACCTCAGGATCGTCGGGCAACAACTATGCCTTCCCGCGTCTTTCCAACCAGTATTTCAATGCGACCTTCATCAGTAACGAGAACGAGGTCATCTACAATGCGGAGATCCGCAAGAGCGGGAGTCCGTGGACACGCTCTTCCGGTGACAGCCTGGCGCGTGCCAAGTGGAAGCCTCCGAGGGATCGCCGTTTCCGGGGGTGGACCAAGCGTGCGATCGATAACGATGCGGGCGGAGGCCGGGGGTATCACAATCGGATCATCCGTTACTGGCTCTACCTGTTGGGGCATGCCTACAATCAGAATGAGTTTGTGCGTGTGATCATCAATGGGAGCAGCGCCTCCCTGCGGGAGGACGTGGAGCCCAATGCGAATGACTTTCTGAAGAGAAACTGGGACCAGGGTGAGAAAGGGGAGCTTTACCGGATTGATGACGAATGGTGGTTCGATGACGGCTGGGGTCGCGGGCAGCGTAACGCGGACTGGAGTTACAAGGGGACCCGGGAGCCCGAGCGTTACCACGCTGAGTGGATCAAGCGGTCCCGGGAGGATGAGTACGATTATTCCTCCTTCGTCAACTGGGTCGAGATGGTGGGGCAGAACGCGTTCACCCGGGAGGAGATTGAGCGCATGGCGGATATCGACCTGATGGCCGCTAATGCGGCGGTCCGGGGCTGGGTGGACGACTGGGATACCCTCACCCGCAACCGTGGAAAGAACGGGTATTTCCTGCGCCGCTACTCCGACGGGAAGTGGCAGCTCGTGCAATGGGATTCCGACCTGACCTTTGGGAGCGCCAATGCAGAGTTCATCGGGAATCTGGCCGGTGTGCGTAACTTTTTTTACAAGCCCTACATCCGGCAGCGCCTGAATTACTACATTGGGGAGATGGTCGACAAATACACGGCTGGCTCGGGGCGCCTGAGCACGTGGCTCAGCCTCGAAGAGGCCGCTTCGGGGTCGTATTCCACCAACACCTCCTCCTACAACAGCTTCAACAACAGCCGAGTTAATTACGCCCGGAATTCCGCGATTGGTTCGACGGCGATGAACATGGCCTTCAATGTTACAACTGCAGGTGGTGGGACCATCAACACAAGCAGCGAAATCCTCTCCATCAGTGGGACGAGTCCCTACCGTGTCTTTAAAGTGGAGGTGCTTGATCATCCCGAGGCCGAGTGGACCTTCAATTCGGAGACAAGCTGGACTGTCAGCGGAATTCAGCTCAAGCAGGGAGTGAGCACGCTGACCGTGCAGGGACTCGACCGGGACGGGAACGTGGTTCACACCGACAGGGTCAACGTTAACAAGTCCGGTAACGCCAGACCGGTAGTGGATATTGATACTTCTCCTGATTCACTCAATATTCCGGTTTCGGAGACCCTCGACCTTGATGCCTCTGACAGCTATGACCCGGAGGGCACGAGTCTGAGTTTTGAATGGAGTGTGAGTCCGGCGGCCGGGGCCTCCTTGAGCAATCCCACGGTCGATACTGGAGAGGTGATCTTCGGAGCCCCCGGCCTCTACAGTGTCACGGTCACAGCCACGGACGAAAATGGTGTTGAGCATTCCCAGGAGCGTGAGGCTTCCGTTTATGCGGACTCCGGCTGGAGCCCTTTCACCGATGGTCTTCTGGAAAGCTGGTGGACCTTGGAAAACCTGGAGGTGCGTCACGATTACAGTGGGGACTGCTGGTACTCCCTTGACGACCGTCCGGGAAACCTGATCCTCAAACTGGGTGACAACAGGCGGAGGCCCCTGACGGGCACGAATCCCTTTCACCCCATCATGTGGCGGGAGGTTCCAGGCACTGCAAACTTTGCGCTGCAGACCGACCTGACCCTTGATTCGGTACAGCGGGGGGACTTCATGGCGGGGCTGATCCTCGAGGTCGAGGAAGGTCCAACCACGGCGCGTTATGTGTTCGGCATGGAAGACGGAAATGCGCTGCGTGTGAAGCGGTCCAGCGGAGGGGGCTATACCCAGCTTTTCAATTCCAGCTATTCGGAAGGATCCGCAGTCATCCGGATCCGTCGTGATGGTTCGCGGCTTCGCTTTGAGCGGCGGCTGGAGCCGGGAGTATGGACCGAGGTCTACTCGCGAAACATCGGGGCGGTCTCCACGACTGCACGAGGCGGTCTTTTTGCCGCCAATGACACGGCCCGGGCCTCTCGCTTCAAGTTCGACTACGTCATGCTGGTCGATCCCTCGGTATCGAGCCCGGCGGTGGATCACCTGCGTATCACCGAGCTCATGTATGAACCGCTGGGTGGAGGCAACCTGGAGTTCATCGAATTGCTCAATACAGCCAATACCCCGCTCGACCTCGGCGGAGTGAGCTTCGACGGGGGCGACCCCTTCGACGCCCTGACCTTTGATGCGCTGACCCTCGCGCCCGATGAGTATGCCGTCCTCGTGGCGGACACGAGTGCGTTCCAGGCTGAGTATGGAGGCGCGATCCGCGTTCTGGGCGAGTGGGCTGGTGGAGCTCTTTCCAATGGTGGAGAGAGAATTATCCTGCGCGACAATGCGGGGAACGTCATTCATGACTTCAACTACGAAACGGTCGCGCCGTGGCCTACTGCGCCGGCCGGGTCGGGACCTTCGCTTGAAGTAATCGATACCGAGGGGGACTACAATGATCCTGCCAACTGGCGTGCGAGTACAGTGGCAGGGGGCTCTCCCGGAAGTGGTGTTCTCCTTGACAGTGACGGTGACGGCCTGAGTGATACTGATGAGGCTCTGGCCGGCACGGACCCCCTCAATCCGGACAGTGATTATGACGGGGCGCCGGATGGGAGCGAGGTGCTGACCGGGACCGATCCTCTGGATGCGGAATCGGTCTTCAGGATCATGGACCTGAACAAGGTTGCCGGAACGGGTTTCGTAACAGCAACCTGGAGCAGTGTCGCGGGCAAGGTCTACACTCTGGAAGCCAGTTCAGACATGATTAACTGGGTGGTGGTCGCCAGTGGGATCGTGGCCTCAGGGTCGACGACCTCCCAGCTTGACAGCAGCGCAGCCGGATCCAACCGGCGCTTCTACCGGGTGGTGGCGGAATAGCTTCTCCCGGACCTGCCGGGTCTGGTCCGGGAGCCCCGGGTCGGGAGGCGTGCGGAGGTCCTGGAATGCTGACTAATCCTGCCAGGTGGCCCGCACGGGGGAGCCGACCTCAATCCCATTCTGTTCGGCGAAGTCGTCGCCGTTGATCGCGAGCTCGAGGAGACCACTTGAACCCAGGATAGCGAGAGGCTTTCCGGGAGGAACATCGGTGTAGCAGTGGTGCAGCGTCAGCATACGCCCACCGCATGCGGTGGTGAGGCGTCCCTCCTCGAGGACGGCCGGGGGGATGGCAGAGCCGGGGAGGTTGGAAATGGCGTTGCCGAAGCGGTCGACATAGACGATCTCGCCCCGGATGCTCTGCTCTCCCTTCTCGAGCGCGGGCCAGGGAAGGCGAACAAAGTCTTCAACCAGGTCCCCGGCGTCTCTGAAGCAGGCACCTGCCGCGAGGTGGGCGGCAGTGGGCGCGAAGACGTCCCGTCCATGGAATGTGTGACTGACGGGCTCGAGGAACCAGGCCTCGTTGTTAAGCACGCGGATTTCCTCGACCGGCTCTTCCCGCACGGCCCAGGACAGGACGCCATTGTCCGGGCCGATGAAAATGGCATTCCGCGTCCGCAGGGCGATGGCCCGGCGGGAGCTTCCCACCCCCGGATCGATGACCGCGATATGAATGGTGCCGGCTGGGAAATGGGGAGAGGAGGCGGCCAGGGCGAAGGCTCCATCCACCAGGTTGCCGGGTGGAACCTTGTGGGTAATGTCAATTATTCGAGTGGCCCGGGCGATCCCGGAAATCACCCCCTTCATTGTGCCAACGAACCAGTCGCTGGTGCCGAAGTCAGTGGTCAGGGTGATGAGCATCCGGGCATCCAAGCAGAGGAACGAGTGGAGGCAAGCTGGGGGTATGCTCCAGCCGGAAGAAATGACCTCATGGGCTCAGGGGCCGGTGGGATTGACGGGTGCCTTTGGTCCCCCGAGGAGTTCGACCATCGCCCGGCCCATGCCCTCACCGATAAGCCAGTAGGTTTCAGCATTGCAACACCAGTGGTAACGTATGGGGCGAGGGGAAATGGGCCCATCGCGGAAGAAGCCGCGGGTCTCCACGTATCGCGATGTTGCCTTGAACTCGTCGTGGGTGGTGACCGCTTCCTGGGCTTTCATGATCATGAGGCGGCGGTCGATCTTCTGTGCCCAGCCACCAAATCCACTGCCGGCGATGACGAATGGGAGTTCAGGAGCTTCGAGGTCCCGGCGAATATCACGAATAAAATGGGCGAGGTTCTTTTCATACTCAAGGCTGTCCGCTTTACTGCAGCCGTCGTTCCAGCCCTGGTGCCAGCCGAATCCTGTCAGCCTTGGTTTGTAGCCGGCCAGTTCGGGAAATTCCCTCGAAAGATGGGCGAGTCGGTTTTTTACGGAGGAGATCAGGTTGTCATACTGAGTGCCGATATTCTCGCCCCTCGGTTTGCCATTGCGGTGCGCCCCGGCACCCGGGGGGCGCCATGGACCTGCAAGGCTGGTTCCGCCCGGTCCGAACTTGAGGAGAAGAACCGGAGTCTCAAGGAAGTCGCCGACGACCCAGCCGAAGCCCAGCTCAGGGCCGATGGCGCCCTTGGCGGCCCATCCTCCGACCCCGAGCTTTCCCTTGCGGTCCAACCAGCTAATCCAGACGTCGTCCCTGGTGACCCAGTTGCCATTCCGGCGAAGGTGGCGGTAGCGGTCCGCGGTGGCAGGATCGTTGGAGAGGGTTTCGAGGGTCCCTTTCTGCGAGCCGGAGATGCGGCCGTGGCCTTCCATGTTCGACTGTCCGGCAAGGATGAAGACTGGAACGGTCCGGTCCTTGGCAGAGAGAGAGAAGGGAAGAATTGCAAGAAAGAGCAGGGCGATACGAGTCATGGGAGCCCCTATACGAGCAGTCCCGGGTGTCACTTGGCCACCTCGAATTTCTCAAAGTGGCGGCTCACCGAGTCGGGATACTGTTCCCGCAGCAGGTCGCGGCAACTGCGTTGGCCCCGGATTCGCAGGGGATCAAGCGGTTCGTCCGCAAAATCGGTCCATCCCATGAAGTAAAGGGTGTTCGGGATTCCATCGAGCCAGAGGTTGGTGGCCTTGAAATTCGCCTTCCTGCCCCTTGCCACGAAGCAGACACCAATGTCCGACTTGCCGGGCCAGCGGGTGCTGAGCAGGGCCTCGCCGGGGTGCTCTCCGAGAACGGAGTGGCCGGCAAGGCCCTCGAAGTATCTCCGTTCGAGGCCAAGGGCATGAAAAAGGCTGGGCATGATGTCGAGGTGAGAGACCAGTTTCTGGCGGGGCTGCTCCCGAATCCATTCCGGCCACTTGATCATGATGGGAACCTCAATCTGCTCGCGGCGCAGGCTGGAGCAGTGGAACCAGGCGCCGTTTTCCTGAAACTCCTCCCCGTGATCCCCGGTGATGATGATGATGGAGTTGTCGTAGCGGTCCTGTTCCCGGAGATAGGAAATGAAGTCCTCCATCTGGCGGTCTATCCAGTTGACCGCGTTTTCGTAGCGTTTGACTACTTCGCGAATCTGCTCTGGCGTGGGCTTGAGGGCGCCAAAGTCTATGGGGGAACAGTCCTGGTGGATGGGCGTGAAGTTTTCGCTGGGCCAGTAGTAGTTGTAGTGGGCGGAGTCGAGGGAAAGGAAGTGAAGGTGGCCGCCGGGAGGAGTGTTCTCGAGTTGCGTCTTGAGGTCGTCCACGATGACCTTTTCCCGTTCCGGGATGCCGAGGTTTCCGGGCAGGAGCGGCGCATCCAGGAACTGCTCGGCAAACTTGTGGTCAGTCCCGAAGTTGAGATCGCACATCTGCTTGTAGCTCAGGTCGCATACCGCGCGCACACTGAAGCGGTAGCCTAGTGCATCAAGAAGACGGATCGGATACGACCCCTTGAAGCCGCCGGGTTCCCGGCCTTCCCCGAGGGCGTCCCGCCAGTCGATACCAATTCGGCTGTGGAAGAGGGTATACCAGGACACCGGAGTGCAGTTCGAGCCTGCGAACGTAATGTCGAATTGCTGGCACTCCTCCTTCGCAAACCTGGAAAGGAAGGGCATTACCCGGGGCTGCACGGTGTCGGAGCGCCAGGTCTCCACCATCACAATGTAGATATCGGGTCTGCGTTCAAGGCTGGGGAGAGGAGAGGAGAGGAGGGCGGCGGTCTCACTTCCATCCTGGGTGAGAACGAAACGCACGGCGAGGGTTTCCAGGCCGGGGTCGGGGCGGAGGATTCCCAGATGAATGGCAAAGGAGGCGTGCTCGGCCTGCCATACTTCCTTGCGCATGCTCAGCATGCTGAGTGCCTGCTGGGCGATTGCGCCCATCCAGAGTCCGGCAAAGAGGAGGAGAGCCCGTGAGGTTTGCAGGCGGAAGTTGCAGCGCTGAGAGACCTTTTGCAGGCCGAAGTAGGCACCGATTGCCAGTATGATCACGGCAAGGACCGCGAGGATGACCTGGAAAGGAGGCTGGGTGATGCCCGCAGCCTCCAGTTCGACTTTTATGTCAAACCTGCCATCCAGCGTCAGGTTGTTAACGACATCGATGAGTGTCTGCTCCCAGTAGATTTCGGCCGCGAGGTCGGCGAGCACGAACAGGGGAATGAGAACGATGCCCGCGATGACGAGCCAGCGGGTATAGGGAGGGAAGAAGTGCAGCAGGGCGTGGGAGAGCAGAATGCCTGCGAGGGTGAACCCGCCAAGGGAGAGCAAACGACCGAGGATGAGAAGGGTGGTTTCCCAGACGTTCTTCTCCTGGATGTCCCCCAGGGAAGAGAAGTCCCTGGTGAGAAGAACGAGGAAGACGAGGACCCAGAATGCACCATTGAACTTCCAGGTCCTCTTCCCTGTGCCGGGTGAGTCGGGTCGGCGGGGATGGCCTCTGCGAGAGTGACGACAGGCACAGAGGAAGATGGTGATCAGCAGGGCCGAGAGTCCTCCCAGTCCAATTCCAGTCCAGTAGATCCAAAAGGGGACGGCGGGATGAAGCGAAAACAGGAAAATGACGTTGCATGTTGCCAGCGAGCCCATGGTCAACCGGGCGACCAATGTTTCGTGCCTGTGCTGATGCAGGAGGTGGCAGGCAAGGCGGGTGAGGCCGACAACAACGAGGACGCCGAGAGCCACCACCGCAGTGCCGATAACTATGTTGTAGCCGAAATTACCCGCACCCAGCTTGAAGGCGCGTTGGAATGGAACCTGCAGGAGGCAGGCCCCTGCCAGCCAGGCCATGAAGAGGGCAGGGTTCCAATTTGGAGGTGCGGCGGTAGGTGTGCTCGATTCCTTACCCATGAGCGCTCTATTTCGGCGGGAGATCGGGACGAAGGCTTGGATTGTCCCACGCCTCCGGGAGGATGCAAGAGGATCTGAGAGACATCCCACTTGCAAAGGGTCGGTCCCGGTGTTTTCTAGCCCCACCTCATGCCGACCTACGACTATCTCTGCGAGAGCTGCGGGCATCGCTTCGAATACTTTCAGAGTATGAACGATGAGAAACTGAAGGATTGCCCGCTGGAGGATTGTGACGAACCGGTAAAGCGGTTGTTGGGGACAGGGGCCGGGATTATTTTCAAGGGTGGAGGATTCTATGAGACGGACTATCGTAGTGACTCCTACAAGAGCGGCGCAAAGAAAGAGTCAGAGGCCAGCAAGCCCAAGGATAAGGGATCGAGTGACTCCTCCAGCTCGAAGTCGGGTTCCAGTTCCGATTCCGGCTCGAAAGCGGGGTCGGGCGGGAGCGGGGGTTCTGGCAAGTCCGACTGATGAGTGAGGAAATGC
>CAWWCX010000035.1:0-17764 GCA_963935445.1 uncultured Roseibacillus sp. | reverse complement strand
ATCTAGTACGGTCTCGTGGGCTCGGAGATGTGTATAAGAGACAGGGGTAAGACCGTGGTAATCATGGAGCTCATCAACAACATTGCGAAAAACCACGGAGGATACTCGGTGTTCGCGGGTGTGGGTGAGCGCACGAGGGAAGGGAACGACCTTTATGAGGAAATGAGTGAGGCTGGCGTTATCGACCAGGACGACCTTTCCAAGTCCAAGGTGGCCCTGGTCTACGGACAGATGAACGAGCCTCCCGGAGCGCGTCTCCGCGTGGCGCTGTCGGCTCTCGCGATGGCGGAGTATTTCCGGGATGAGGAGAATCAGGACGTGCTGCTCTTCGTGGACAATGTCTTCCGATTCTCCCAGGCCGGTTCGGAAGTGTCTGCCCTGCTCGGGCGCACGCCGTCCGCAGTGGGTTACCAGCCCACCCTCGCGGAGGAAATGGCTGGTCTGCAGGAGCGAATTACCTCTACGAACAAGGGATCGATCACGTCATTCCAAGCGGTGTATGTGCCGGCGGATGACCTTACCGACCCTGCGCCCGCCAATACCTTTGCGCACCTCGATTCGACGGTCGTGCTTGAGCGTTCGCTCGCTGAGCTCGGAATCTACCCGGCGGTGGATCCCCTTGCCTCGGTTTCCACCGCCCTCTCTCCCGAGGTTGTGGGCGAGGAGCACTACCGCGTGGCACGTGGTGTCCAGGGTGTCCTGCAGCGTTACAAGGATCTGCAGGATATCATTGCCATTCTCGGGATGGATGAGCTCTCGGACGAGGACAAGCTCACCGTGTTCCGCGCCCGCAAGATCCAGCGCTTTCTTTCCCAGCCCTTCCACGTCGCCGAGGTCTTCACGGGCACACCGGGGGTCTACGTTTCGGTTGATGACACCGTCAAGGGCTTCGCCGAGATTCTCGACGGCAAGTATGACGATGTTCCGGAAGGGAACTTCTACATGAAAGGCAGTATCGAGACCGTCGAGAAGGGCTAGCGCTTTTCCGACGGTGATTGGCTGATTCGTTGAGGAGAGCTCAGGAAGCCAGTCGCCCTATCGAATCTGGAATTCTCCAACCCCAAATCCACCAGCACTCATGCCCCTCCTCCTCGACATCGTGACCCCGGAGAAGAAGTTCTTCTCGGGTGAAGTCGACAATGTCTACCTTCCGGGAACGGAAGGGGAGCTGGGCATCCTGCCGGGGCACGTGCCTCTTGTCACCGGGATCGAACCGGGGGAGCTGCGTTATGCGGTAAACGGACAGGTCGAGGAACTCGCGATCGGTGCGGGATTTCTGGAGGTCAGCCAGGAAAAGGTCACGGTTCTGACCGACCTGGCCGTGACGGATACCGAGATTGATGAGGCCAAGGTTGAGGAGGCGATGCAGCGGGCCGAAGAGTCTCTCAGCAAGATTGACCAGAGTGCGAATGCGGAGGAAGTGGCGGCCCTTCAGGGCGCGATTGCCAAGTCGATGGCCCAGCTGAAGTTGAAGCGGAAGCGGAGGCAGATTTAGGGCCCGGCCGGGCCGCGCGGGCCTTTCCCCGGAAGCCGAAAGGGAG
This sequence comes from uncultured Roseibacillus sp., assembly GCA_963935445.1. GTDB lineage: Bacteria > Verrucomicrobiota > Verrucomicrobiia > Verrucomicrobiales > Akkermansiaceae > Roseibacillus_B. The sequence goes on along the minus strand of CAWWCX010000035.1, from coordinate 16,223 downwards.
GCGAAGGCATCGGGAATGGGGATCGCAGAGGGAAAGTTATTCGCAAGTTGTTGCAAGAAACCCCTTTTCCCGGGGCCTTCATGCCGCCGAAGTGAGGTTTTATCTCAGCCGGGCTTGACCACTGGCCGGTGGCTTGGCAGTAAAACGAAAGTTTAGGCAAAGCACCCGCATGCCCAAGGACGAGAGCCTGCAAAAAATCCTGTTGATTGGGTCGGGACCGATTGTCATCGGTCAAGGTTGCGAATTTGATTACTCGGGCACTCAAGCCTGCAAGGCTCTCCGGGAGGAGGGCTATGACGTGGTCCTGGTAAATTCCAATCCGGCCACGATCATGACCGACCCGGAGTTTGCGGAGCGGACATACATCGAGCCGATCACCCCCCCGGTGATCCGAAAGATCATCGAGAAGGAAAAGCCGGATGCGCTTCTTCCCACCCTGGGGGGGCAGACCGCGCTCAATGCTGCGATGGACCTCTGGCATTCCGGGACCCTGGAGGAACTCGGGGTCAAGATGATCGGCGCCAATGCGGATGCCATTGCGAAGGGCGAAGACCGTCTCCTCTTCAAGGAAGCGATGCTCAAGATCGGTCTGGATCTTCCCCAGTCCGGTGTCGTGCATACGATGGAGGATGCCCGGACCGTGGCGGAGGAGATCGGGTCGTATCCTCTCATCATCCGCCCGGCCTATACGCTGGGTGGCAGCGGGGGTGGCATCGCCTACAACCGGGAAGAATTCGAGGCAATCGTGGCCCGGGGACTGGATCTGTCCCCGGTGACGGAGGTTCTCATCGAGGAAAGCCTGCTCGGGTGGAAGGAATATGAGATGGAAGTCATGCGGGACTGCGCGGATAACTGCGTGGTCATCTGTTCTATCGAGAACCTGGACCCGATGGGCGTGCACACGGGGGACTCCATCACGGTGGCTCCAGCTCAGACCCTGACTGACCGTGAGTACCAGATCATGAGGGACCAGTCCTTTGCGGTCATTCGTGAGATCGGGGTCGAGACCGGGGGCTCCAACATTCAATTTGCGGTAGAACCCGAAACCGGGCGACTGATTGTGATCGAGATGAACCCACGGGTATCGCGGTCATCCGCCCTGGCATCCAAGGCCACCGGGTTCCCGATCGCCAAGATCGCGGCCAAACTGGCAGTGGGCTACACCCTCGACGAGCTGCCCAACGATATCACGCGCGAGACACCTGCCAGCTTTGAGCCCACCATCGACTATGTGGTGACGAAAGTCCCGCGCTTCACTTTCGAGAAGTTTCCGACCGCCGATCCGGTCCTCACCACCCAGATGAAATCCGTGGGGGAGGCGATGAGCATCGGACGCACCTTCAAGGAGAGCGTGCAGAAGGCGCTGCGCTCGCTGGAAACGGGTCGCTTTGGGCTGGGCTGGGACGGGAAAGACCCCAGGGAGGAGCCCACCACCGAAGAGATTGAGCGCAACCTGCACGTGCCCAACAGTGAGCGCATTTACTGGCTTAAGCTGGCCTTTGAGTTTGGCTGGAGCCTTGAGGAGGTCTTTGAGGCAACGCAGATCGATCGCTGGTTCCTGGTCCACCTGAAGGAGATCGCCGACGAGGGAGCTCACCTCGCGGAGCTGGATCTGCGCAAGGCGAAGCGTCTGGGGTTTTCCGACCGGCAGATTGCTCAGGCCCGGGGTGAGAATGAAGACACCGTGCGTGAGATGCGCAAGGGGGTCGGGATCCTGCCCACCTACCGCCTGGTCGACACCTGTGCGGCGGAGTTCGAGGCGTTCACGCCCTACTATTACTCCACCTATGGAGATGAGAACGAAGCCCGGGAAAGTGATAAGAAAAAAATCGTGATCCTGGGGGGAGGCCCCAACCGGATCGGGCAGGGTATTGAGTTCGATTATTGCTGTGTGCATGCCTCCTTCGCGCTGAAGGAACTTGGCTACGAGACGATCATGGTGAACTCGAATCCCGAGACCGTCTCGACTGATTACGATACCAGTGACAAACTCTACTTTGAGCCACTCACCCTTGAGGATGTTCTCAACATCTGCGAGCAGGAGAAGCCCGATGGAGTGATTGTTCAGTTCGGAGGGCAAACGCCACTCAACCTGGCAGCCGACCTTGAGCGCCACGGAGTTCCTGTGATTGGAACCTCACCCCGCTCCATCGAACTGGCCGAGGACCGGAAGTTCTTCTCTGCTCTGCTCGACAAACTTGGACTCCAGCAGGCGGAGGCCGGAACGGCCATCTCGGAAGAGGAGGCTGTCGAGGTTGCTTCCCGGATCGGCTATCCCGTCCTCGTGCGACCGTCCTTTGTGCTCGGAGGCCGGGCCATGATGATCGTCTACGACGATGATGAGCTGCGCCGCTACATGCGCGATGCGGTGGATGCCTCCCCCGAGCGTCCGGTTCTCGTGGATCGCTTCCTGGAAGGGGCCGTCGAGGTGGATGTTGATTGCATCTCGGATGGTGAAACCACCGTAGTGGGAGCGATCATGCAGCATATCGAGCAGGCTGGCGTGCACTCAGGGGACTCAGCCTGCGTGATTCCCCCCTTCAGCCTGAGCGAGGAGATCCAGGCGGATATCGAGGAGGCGGCCATCAACCTGTCTCGCGAACTGGAGGTTCGTGGACTGATGAATATCCAGTTCGCGGTCAAGGAGGAGCAACTCTATGTCATTGAGGTCAATCCCCGCGCGTCCCGGACCGTTCCATTCGTCTCCAAGGCCATCGGGAAACCCCTGGCCAAGATGGCGGCCAGAATCATGGTGGGCGGCAAGCTGTCCGAGATGGGGATGAGCGAACGGATCATTCCCAAGCACTTCAATGTGAAGGAGGCGGTCTTCCCCTGGCCGCGATTCCCGGGAATTGATATTGTGCTCGGGCCCGAGATGAAGTCGACGGGCGAGGTGATGGGAATTGATGAGGACCTTGGCATGGCCTACGCCAAGAGCCAGATCAGCGCCTTCAACCCGCTGCCGATGGAGGGGAACGTGTTTTTCTCCGTCAGCGACCGGGACAAGGATGATGCGGTGCCCATTGCGCGGGAGTTTGCGGAGGCTGGATTTACCCTCTTCGCGACTGGAGGGACCTTCCGGAGACTGGACGAGGCGGGTGTGCCCGCACAACGGCTCTACAAGCTGGCTGAACGCAAGCGGCCCAACGTGCTCGACATGATGAAGAACGGAGAGATTCACTTCATTGTGAATACCCCCAGCAGTCACGAATCCCGCGAGGATGAAGTGGTGATCCGGAGTACGGCAGTTGCGAACAAGATCAGCCACTGCACCAATCTGGCGGCGGCGGCGGCCAGCGTGCAGGCCATTCGCTCACTTCAGAAACGGGAGCTCACGGTTACGCCCCTGCAGGATTACTACTAGGGTTCCCCTCCGCCGTTGATTCCCACCGTTCCGGTGGCCGGGAAGAAGCCTGCAAGTCGCTCAACGGAAGTCGCGGCTCTCCATGAACTCGTACCAGTCCTTCTCGAGGGCAGCATCGTCCGCGTAGCCGTAGGTCTCCAGGATCAGCTCTTTCGTGATGGAGGCTCCCTCTCGTGCCTGGGCCAGGAGCTTGCGGTATTTGGTGATACGCTCATCGGTACTCACCAGGAAGTAGGTCAGCGCAAACATGTATCCGGACTTGTTTGGCGTAAGGGTGAGGACCTCGGCATTGCACACGGTATCAAGATTGATGCGCTCACCCTTCTTGCACATTTTTTTGAGAGGAGTGGTCCAGGACTCCTGGTGGTCGAGGACAGCACCTCGCTGGATCTTTGCGTCGTTGTCCTTGTAGTATTTTTCAAAATCGAGGTAGTGGACGCGGCAGAGGCGGAAGATGCGGTGTTCCACAAAGTAACCCCATCCGGCGGTGAAGAAGAAGGGCATGTTCCCGGTCAGGCCGCGGCCTTCCAGAATCGTTGCCGCCGTGCCGTGCACGAACGCGGGTGTGAGGTCCCGCTCCCCTCCACCACCGGTGTTTTCCGGGTCTGCCTTGCAGAGGACGTAGTAACGGTTGCGGGGGTCGGCATAGTTGCGGGTAATTCTGCACATACGCATCCGGGTATCATCCCATCCGCTCCGTTCCTTCTGCTTCATGAGGACCTGGGTGTAGAGATCACCGGTTCCGACGAGGTAGACGGTGAAGCGGTAGGGGGCCTCGTCCGCGCCCTTGGATCCGCCAGGGGTGCGGAATTCGTTTTTCTCGAAGTCATCGGTGAGTCCCGGCATGACCCGGACGCATTCGTCCCAGATTTTTTCCGCATATTTGCGGGCGGGTTCATGATTGGTCGACTTGGATCGGAGCGCAAAATGGTCGGTGAGGCGTTCCCGCCATTCGATGTTCTCGAAATGCAGGTGCTGGCCGAGGGCGGAGGAGGCCGCCAATGTCGCCCAGAGGATGAGCGAAGCGGTGAGACTTTTCATAGGGAATGACGGTAGGGAGGGTGGTGGGACATGGCAATGAGAGAGGGCGGGCATTTTTGCCGAGCTGGTCGGACTGTCAGAAACCGGAAGGGCCGTGCCTCGGATGGAGAAAGAATACTGGCGACAGCGACAGGTTGGCGCGGGAGGATGGGTAGTTGAAAACCGGGGAAAACTGTGTAAGGTTCTGACGGCGTGGACAGGTCCGTTTGGGGCCATGAGTGCCCGCCCTGTTTTCGTGAAGACAATGCAGGCAACAAAAGGCAAGCGGGGGAGTGCCCTGGGTGGTTTCGCAATTGGGCTTGGCGTAGCGGGCATCTACTTTGCACTGCAGCTGTGGATCCTGCCCGCCGCGGGGATTCCCACGTGACTGAGCGGGTCTTGCCGCCCGGTCGGGACGGACGAAGACAGTGGAAAGATCGAGGACGAGCTCGCAAGGGAGCGCGAAAGGGAAGGTGCGACGCCCTGAGGCGGGATACAGCGAGCCGCAAAGGCGGTGTCTGCCATCGGCTCTTTCAGGCATTTCGCCCGCACAGGGCGGACCGGGCCCTCTCCCCCGGCAGGAACGAGCCGACCCTTGCTCTGGGAGAAACGGGGAGCAGGACACCAAAAAGGCCACGCTGATTGCGTGGCCTTCGGGTGGGGATGAAATAGACGGGGCTATTTCACGGTCAGGATCCCCTTCATCACCCCGAAGTGACCGGGAAACGTACAGATGTAGGGGTATTCTCCCGCCGGGCCGGCCTTGAACACGATGGTATCCGCCTCGTTGGGACCCAGAATCTTACTGGAGGCCACGATGGCCTTGACCAGCTCAGGCTTCTTGGGGAGGTAGCCACCATCCTTATTGGCGATACCGTCGAGGGCGAAGGCGGTGATGTCGGTATTGGGCTTGAGCACGACGATGTTGTGCCCCATCGCCTGCACCGGCAGGGCACCCACATTCTTGAAGGTGATCGCAACGACTTGGCCCGACTTGGCCTCAAGGGCCGTCTTGTCGAACTTCATCTGGTCGTTGCCATTAACTGTGACCTTCACGTCGGCTTTGGCAGGATCCAGCTTCTCGGCGAGGAGGGGGCCGGTCGCAACAAGGGCGGCGGCGATAGGCAGTATGAACTTCTTCATGAGGGCGGGAAGATGGGCTGGGATCCTCGGGGAACAAGGAAAACTTTTGGGGAGGCCACGATTTGGGGCCGGAAAACCCCGGAATTATCGGGTTCATCGGACCGGGCCCCGGGGACGTCACCAGAACAGGTGAGTTCCATTTGCTGTTCATGGCGACCTTTGCCACCCGGGCCCAAGAGCGATGAAGGCAACCAGGCAGATGCTGAACGTCGCGGGCGCAATGAGCACCTGAAGCGCTGAAAAGGTCGTGGCCTGCTTTAAGAGGGCGGCAGGCTGGGGGAGGCCTGCTGACTTGGGGAACCCGGGCGAAAGGCGTGCGTCGAAAAACCGAGGGCGTGGAGAGTGTTCCTCAGCAGCCCGATGAGGGGCCCGGGGGAAGGGGGCGGAGCCGCAGCCGAGGCCGTTTCAGGGTGCTCAGCTCTGTTCCTCCGGTATTATGGACTGAGGGCTTTCTTCAGGAACGGAGCGGTCCGGGATGTTCTCGCTTTCACAACATGCTCTGGAGGTCCCTGAGTAACGATGCGGCCGCCCGCTGCGCCGGCTTCGGGGCCCATGTCGATGATGTTGTCCGCCTCGGCCATGAGGCCGGTGTGGTGCTCGACCACCACGACGGTGTGGCCCTCGTCGACGAGACGGTGGAGGACATCGATGAGTTTCCTGACGTCCTCGAGGTGCAGGCCGATGGAGGGCTCCTCGATCAGGTATAGGTTGGCCTGGGGCTTGCGGGTCTTCACCGCGGTCTTGCTGATCCGTCCCCGGGTCAGCTCGGTGACGAGTTTCATGCGCTGGGCCTCCCCGCCCGACAGGGTGGGGCTGGGTTGCCCGATCTGGAGGTAGCCGAGGCCGGTTTCCCTGAGAAGAGAAAGAGTGCGGTGGAGCTTGCCGTGTGCGGCGAAGAAGTCCGCAGCCTCGTCAATGGTCATGGCGAGGACGTCTCCAATCGAGCGGCCATTGTAGCGAATCTCGAGGGTGGCAGGATTGTAGCGCTTGCCGTTGCAGGCGTCGCAGTGAGTCCACGTGGAAGGGAGAAAGTCCATCTCCAGCTTGATGCGCCCGTTGCCCTTGCACTCTGGGCATTGTCCGCTGGAGTTGTTGAACGAGAAGCGCGAAGCATCAAAGCCTCGCAGGCGGGCCTCGGGGACCTGAGCAAAGAGCTTGCGGATGTCGTCGAAGATCTTGACGTATGTAGCCGGGCAGGATCTTGAGGTCTTGCCGATGGGGGACTGGTCGACTTCGTAGCAGTGACGGATGGACTTGACGCCCGAGGCCGAAGTCCACGTCTTATCCGGATTGCGCTTGAAGAGTTCCGAGATTGTCCCGCGCATGAGGGAGGACTTGCCGCATCCCGAGACCCCGGTGATCACGGTGAGCCGTTGCAGGGGAATGCGAACCTCGATGTCCTTCAGGTTGTTGAGGCGGCATCCCTTCACACGGAGCCATCCAGTCCGGGCGCTGGCCTTGGGGAGCGGTCTGCGTTTCCCGCGCAGGGGGTGGACAAGCGGATTGTTGAGCGCGTGACCCGTGATCGACTTCCTGAGTTTCCGGATCCTTGCGGGGCTTCCGGCGGCGACCACCTCGCCACCGTGCCTTCCCGCGCCCGGGCCGAGGTCAATGATGTGACCGGCTCGCGCCATGGTTTCGTCGTCATGTTCAACCACGAGGAGTGAATTGCCCTTGCTGCGCAGGGTCTCCAGCGTATCGAGGAGCTTGTTGTTGTCGCGGGGATGAAGGCCGATTGTGGGTTCATCGAGCACGTAGAGAACACCGCGGAGGTTGGAGCCCAGCTGGGCGGCAAGGCGGATGCGCTGGGCCTCTCCGCCCGAGAGAGTCTTGGCGGAGCGCCCGAGCTGCAGGTAGCCGAGGCCGACCTCCTCCAGGAAGTGGAGGCGTTGCTGGATCTCAGGAAGGATGTCACGGGCAATGGTCGCTTCGCGGCCCGTGAACTTGAAGGTCCCCAAGGCCTTCACCGCATCGGTGACAGGGAGGAGAGTAATGTCCTGGATCGCGAAGTCCTGGATGCGAATGGAGCGGGACACTTCGTTCAGACGGGCCCCTCCGCAGTCGGGGCATTCTACGAGCTCGGTGTCGTCGGCACGGTCCAGTTTGCGGTCAAAGTCGATCTCGGCTTCCGTGATCGAGTTGTAAGGGGTGTTTTTGCGACTGTCGAATCGACGGCGCCGGGTAGTTGTTATCTCTCCGTAACCCCGGCATGTCGGGCACCAGCCGCGGGGGGAATTGAACGAAAAATGTGCCGGGTCGGGGGTCTCGAAGGAGCGGCCGGTAACCGGGCTGACCCGGGCTCTTGAGAAAGGTCGCAGGGAATTCCCGTGGTCCAGGATGCGCAGGGTGCCCTTGCCGAGGCGAAGAGCGCTGGAGACGGCTTCCCGCAGGTCGGCGAGCCGGACGTTGCGGGTCGCTACATGGAGAATCAGGACATCGATATCGTGCTCCTTGAATCGTTCGAGGCGTTCGAACCCCTCGATCTCCTTCCATTGATTATCGACAAGGAGCCGGCTGTAGCCCTGGCGTCCGGCCCATGCGGCCACCTCGGTGTGGAAGCCTTTTCTTCCGCGCACGAGGGGAGCCAGAATGTGGACAGGCCCTTCTTTCAGCAGTGCCCGGATAGCGTCGACAATGGCGTCCTCTGTCTGTGGGACGACCGGTTCACCGGATTCCGGGCAATACTGCGTGCCAAGCTTGGCGTAGAGCAGACGCAGGAAGTGGTAGACCTCGGTGACGGTGGCTACGGTCGACTTTCCGCCGCCCTGGGAGACGCGCTGTTCGATCGCGACCGTGGGAGGGAGTCCCGAAATCCGGTCGATGTCGGGCTTTTCCAGTTGCTCGGCAAACTGACGAGCATAGGGGGACATGGAGTCCAGGAAGCGGCGTTGCCCTTCCGCGAAGACAATGTCAAAGGCAAGGGTCGACTTGCCGCTTCCGCTCAATCCCGTCACGACGACGAGCTTGTCGCGGGGAATACTGACCTCGATGTTCTTGAGATTGTGTTCCCGGGCCCCCGAGATTTGAATCGCTGCGCTGGGTGAACGTGGCGTCCGGGAGTCCGGGTCCCCGGTGGGCTTCTGGTCTCCACCAGTCGTGGGGACGGCCCCGGGAGAGAGCACGGGGGCGAGATAGCGGGCTGTCTCGGTATCGGTAACGGCGACGTCCTCGGGAGTTCCCGAAGCGGAGATGCGGCCTCCCTCTGCACCCGCTCCCGGACCGACGTCGATCAGATAGTCCGCGCTCTTGATGACGTCGAGGTTGTGCTCGATGACAAGGAGGGAGTGCCCGGCATTTACGAGGCGCTGGAAGACCGCAAGGAGTCTGGCAATGTCGCCGAAATGCAGGCCGGTGGTGGGTTCGTCGAGGATGAGTAGTGAAGAAGCGCTTCCGGGATCCGGGCGGGAACGAAGATTCTTCCGCCCGAGGGTCTCCGTGAGAATGGTACACAGCTTAAGTCGCTGCGCTTCCCCGCCGGAGAGGGTGTTGAGTGGTTGTCCGAGACGGAGATAACCGAGGCCCAGTTCCTCGAGAGGTTGCAGGGCATTGAGAATTCGCGTCTTGGAGGCTGCTTCCCGGGTGGCCGCGCGGCGGGTGGACCCGGCCGCTCCCTGCCGGAAGAAGGACAGCGCTTCCGTCACGGTGAGGGCGAGAATGTCCGCGATGGTCTTCCCTTCATAGCGAATTTCGAGGGCGGCCTGGTTATAGCGGGAGCCGTTGCATTCTGGACAGGTAAGGTACAGGTCCGAGAGAAACTGCATCTCCACTTTCTCAAATCCGTTGCCAGAGCAGCGCTCACAGCGGCCCGCACCGGAATTGAACGAAAAATATCCGGGCTGAATCCCTGCCAGTTGCCCATCCGGGGAAGAGGCGAAGAGCTGCCGGACGAGATCAAAGGCGCCGAGGTAAACGATGGGTGTGGACCGCGGGGTGCGGGACAGGGGGCTCTGGTCCACGATCCTCGCATCGGTGAGCTGTTCCGTGCCAGTGAGCGAACGCAGGGGGGCCGGGTCCTCCTGGCTCTCGATGCGGAGGGCCCCGGCGAGGTTTTGGTAGAGGACATCGTGGACGAGGGTGGACTTGCCGGACCCGGAAACACCCGTCACGCAGGCGAAAACTCCCAGTGGGACGTCGACATCAAGATCGAGCAGGTTGTGGCGGGTTGCCCCTCTGATCCGGAGGAACCCGGCAGGGGCCCTGCGGACGGGAGGAACCGGAATGGACACCTGGCCGAGCAGATAGGGGAGCGTGGTGGAGCGCGGGGCGGACTTGAGGGCCGTGACCTGCCGCATGCGCTGGCTCGACAGGGAGGCCACGATTTCTCCACCGTGTTCGCCGGCCCCGGGGCCAAGGTCGAGGAGATGATCAGCGGCCTGCATCACAGCTTCCTCATGTTCCACTACCACGAGCGTGTTGCCCTTGTCTCGCAGCCCGTGCATGACGGAAACGAGGGCGCCAACGTCGCGTGGGTGCAGCCCGACGGTAGGTTCGTCGAGAACAAAGAGGGTGTTGGTGAGAGAGGCCCCGAGACAGCTGGTGAGATTGACCCTCTCAATCTCGCCCCCGGAGAGGGTTCGGGTGGCCCGGTCGAGAGTGAGGTAGCCGAGGCCAACCTCGCGGAGAAAGTGCAGCCGATTGGTGATCTCGGAGTGAACGAGCTCGGTCGTTTTGTCGATGAGGGCCCCTTGCTCTCGAAGCTTGGCGGGGAGTGCGAGAAACCAGGGGTGAAGCTCGCTGATTGGTTGGCGCCAGAGCTGCGGGAGCGTATGGCCATCGATTTGAAAGCAGAGGGCCTCTGGCTGCAGGCGGGAGCCACGGCAGCTCGCGCAGGTGGTGTAGGATCGGTAGCGGCTGAGAAAAACGCGCACGTGCATCTTGTAGGCGCGCCCTTCCATCCACTCGAAAAACCCCTTCACACCATACCACTCGTCGTTTTGCCAGGCATCCTCGGGGTTGTCCCGCTCTCCGTAGAGAACCCAGTTCTGCTCCTCCTCGGTGAGATCGGCAAAGGCGCAGTCGAGATCGAGGTCCCGCCGCGCCGCATGCAATTCGAGGTCTCGCTGGCACTCCTCCCCGCGGTCTCCCTGGAAAGGTTTCACACACCCCTCGCGGATGGAACGGAAGCGGTCCGGGACAGCCTTGGCGAAGTCGATTCCGATGACGCGGCCAAACCCCCGGCACTCCGGGCAGGCCCCCACCGGGTTGTTGAAAGTGAAGAGTGCAGGTGTGGGGGGGCGGGCGCTAAAGCCAGTGGCTGGATTGGTCCAGTTGGTGGAGAAACGGTGTGGAGTGCCTCCCTCGTTCGCCTCCACGAGGGAGCAGGAGCCCTTGCCCAGGTCGAGGGCGCGCTCGAGCGCTTCGAGGAGGCGTGGACGATTAGCTGTTGTAATCTTGACCCGGTCCTGAATGACGTGGACCTGGCCGGGGAGGAGGGAGAACCCGGCGGCCGCGGGAGAGTCCGTACGGACCACCTGTCCGTTGAGATGAATGCGAAGGTAGCCCTGCTGCTGGAGGAAGGCGAAGAATTCCTCCAGCTCCATGTCAGAGGGAACCGGAACGGGGAAGAGAACGAGAGCCTGCTGATCGGGCAGGTTTTCAAAACACCAGGTCGCAATCGAATCACTCGTATCGGGGCGGATCCGATCCCCGGTGGAGGGATCAATGGCGTGTGCACAGCGAGCGTAGAGGAGCTTCAGGTAGTCGTTGATCTCGGTGATGGTCCCGACCGTTGAGCGGGTGGTGCGGACGTTATTCTTCTGTTCGATGGCAATGGCCGGCGGGATGCCGTCGATGCGGTCCACCGCCGGCTTGTCCATGCGGTCAAAGAACTGGCGGACGTAGGGAGAGAAGGTTTCGACGTAACGGCGCTGGCCTTCGGCGTAGAGGGTCTGGAAGGCCAGGGAAGACTTGCCGGACCCGGAGGGCCCCGTCACCACTGTCAGTTTTCCGAGCGGGATTTCAAGGTCCAGACCCTTGAGATTATTCTGCCGGGCGCCCCGCACGGCGATGGACTGCTGCGCCTTCTGCCGGGGCGAGGCGGCGATGCGTTTCTTGGCGGGGGGCACGGGACCGAGCTTAGGCAGTGCGCGGTGGTTGGCCAGATCATAGGCGGCGCCAAATGCTCGACCGGAAGAGCGTTCTCCGGGAGCGCAAGGCCCGTGCAGGAGCTTTTATTCGTCCTCGTCTTCCGCGACAGGCGGCTCCGGGGACTCGCCGTTCAGGATGGCCAGAAAGTAGTCGTTGTCTGTGGCCGCGACCGTTTCAGGCTTGAGGAAGGACACTCCCTCGCGGTCGCCCTGCGCCGCCCGTCGCTTGATTTCCACCTCCAGCTGGGCGATGTAGCGCTGCTGGGCATCCTCAAAGTCGGCCTGATAGTCGTCCCAGATTTTCTTCTGCTTTGCGAGAGCCCTGTCGTGGACTTTTCCGAAGGCGCGCTCGGCGAGGGGATTGCCGAGGGTGGCGGGCACTTCACCCCGATCTTTCAACCCGTCGATGTAGTTGTCGACCAGGTCCTTGAGGGCCCGGTTGGCGCGCCGGGCCGTGTCGGCCTCGCTTTCAATGTCATTGGCGAAGTCCTCCACGTTCTTTTCATGGCGCCGCTGCCACCGTTCGTAGGCGACTTTTTCCCGGTCGTGGAAGTCCTGGCGGAACTTCACGAGCCAGTCCCCGGCATCTGCGGGCGCATTGGCTTCCCCGGCCCGGGGCATGTTGCGCCGGGAGGGCGCGGACCACTCCACGAGGAAGTAGTTGGCCTCCGCCGCCTCTCCGGAGGCATTGTTGTAGCCGAACACGCTATCCACCCCGCGCCAGACCTGGAGCGATGGTTGCGGGCCATCTTCCTCGTCGGGCTGGCCCGGAGCCCAGGAAACGAAATCGAAGCGTTCCCCGGTTACGAAGGTCCACCGTGGGGAGGCAACTCCCTGCTGGCGTCCTCCGATCCAACAGCCATCACCTCCGCCCAGCACGGACTCCATGGTCTTGAGAATCCAGGCCGCCTCTTCATCTGTGGAGGGCACGGCGAGATGCCCACCGGCTGCAATTGCCATGTTCTGGGCGTCTGCCCATGAGACGGATTGGGGAATGACCAGGAAGCGTGAACCACTGATATTGCGGGTTCCTGCAGGGAAGATGGGACGTTTTGCCTTCAGGGAGGCCGCCACCCGCTTTAATTGGCTGGCGATGGATCCCTCGTTACCGTCCTCGCCCCACTGGAGGAGGAAGGGAAGCGGCCGCGAGGCCGCGAGATCGTCGAGGGAGTGATCGGGAAGGAGTGCGGCGTAGTTCTCGCCGCCGTCCCGGGAATTCGTATTGTCGGGCTGGCCCGCGGCCCAGAGGCTTTTTTCCGGGGGCCGGCCGTTGACCCAGTACCAACTGCCCTCGGTTCCGGAGTCGGAAAGGCCGACCCATGTTGGGACACTCAGCTTGAATTCGGTGCTGGCCCAGGCGAGCTCGTCCTTGCTCTCCAAGGTTGCGAGTTGAGCGCCATGGTCCTCGGCAAAGCGTGAGGCGGAGGGCCAGCCGAGAGGATTGTCGACGAGAAGGAAGTGGGAATCTCCCCGCTTCACGGTCCCCTTGGGAAGGTTGGACAGGTCCCCGGCCTTCAGTTTTGCCTTCAGGCGTGTGAGGGCCTGGGTAGTGCTTTCCTCCGGTTCGGGAGTGGGAGGCTCGGGGGCAGGAGGCTCCGGGTCGACGGGCTCGGGTTCGTTCTCCGTCTTATTGGAGCCTCGCTCGACAAGTGGGTTCCCGGGGTTGCGGTCCGGTTTCGGATCAGGCTTGAGATCCGGTTCCTCAACGGCGGAAGGGGTCCCAGCTTGCTCCTTGGTCTTCTTGTTCCCAGAGCTGGCAATAATCAGCCCGCCTATGGCGAGGACGGCCACCACGAGGATGGTAATCAGGATCGGGGTAGACTTTGACTGGGAGCTCCCGAGGGCGGGAGCTCCCGGCCGGACCCCAATGGGTGTGCGTCCTGCCGGGGCCGTTGTCGCACCGGGAGCCCCGGTCTTGGTCCGGCGAAGGACGGGTTTCTGGAATTTCTCGCCCAGCTCATCGAGTGCCTTGGCGAGTTCCTCGGCATCGCTGTAGCGCAGTTCCGGGGAAGGATGGGTTGCGCGCCGGACGATGGCATCGAATTCGGGGCTGCACTGGGAAAGGGTGGACGGGGGCTTCCACGGATCGGGCGGGATCTGTGCGGTCAGCAGTTCATAGAGGAGAACCCCAATCGCAAAGATATCGGCCCTCTGGTCGACCGCGCCCGGGTTGTTGACCACCTCCGGAGCGCTGTAGCCCGGGGTTCCCCACACGATTTCATCGGGGTTGTGGTCGGCGCCAACCGGGCGGGCGAGGCCAAAGTCGCCGATCTTGGGGACCGCCCCGGGACCGAGGAGAATATTTCCCGGCTTGATGTCACGGTGGAGGATGCCGTGTTGGTGGGCGTGGGCAAGACCGTGCGAGATTCCTGCGACCAGCCGGGCGGCTTCGCTTTGATCGATGGCCCTGCCATAAGCGGAATGGTGGAGGGACTTTCCTTCCACCAGCTCCATGATGATGTAGAGCATCCCATCGGCATCCCCGAAGTCGTAGACCCCGATCAGGTTGGGGTGATTGAGGCGGGCCATCGATTTCGCCTCGGACTCAAAGCTGGAGCGGAACTGAGGATCAGCACCGAACTGGCGGGGGAGAATCTTGATCGCGACTGGGCGATCGAGCGATACCTGCCGGGCGGCGTAGACCGCCCCCATTCCTCCGGCCGCGATGAAGGTGTTGATCTCATAGGCCGGAAAGTGCGGCTGGAGCTCCTCGATACTGGGAGCCTGAAATTCGAGATCAGTGGACATTGTGCGCTAAGGGAATGAACACGGCAGTATGCCCTTCGTTGCGTGGAGACGCAAGCGCGGGAACCCGCCCAGTTTCTGCGTCCCTCAATTGCCGTGCCTGACCGCGGGAGTGCAGGAGGTCCGGACCACTGGGGCTCAGGAGGATGTGCGGGGAGAATCGAGGATGTTGATCGCGCCGGAGCCCAAGTGGTCAAGGAACGTCCGGCCGGTGTCCCCGCAGGCATCGATTTCGTTCTGAATCGCCGTCATCTGGGCGTTTTTCCCGTTGCCCTCGGCCGTCTCCTTCCTGGTTTGCAGGTTTTGCACGTAGTCTGCGCGAATCCGGTTGGCCTGCGCCTCGAGAGAGTCCCTGAGCTGCAATTGGGCATGGAGGTGCTTCTTGACTATTTCAACCCCGCGGGGCGGGAGCTTGATCTGTTCGGTCATGCCCACAGTGATGGAGCCATCCTTTTTGACCTTCTGCTTGATCTGGTCGACGACGGGCGCGTAGATCTGCTCGTCGTTGGAGCGCAGGCCGCGGTGCCAGAAATTCAGGTCCCACTTGAGGCCCTTGCCATTTTCGAAGACCTTCTCAGTGAAGCTTGCCTCGAGGATCTGGAGCTTTTTCTGGGTGGCCACCCGCAGGCCGCCCCAGTCTCCAGCAGCGCTGGTAATGACGACCGGGTTGGTGTTGCCCCGGTCCTTGCTCCATTCGATGATGAAGGCTGCAGCCGACCCGGCATCGCTTGGGTTGCCGTCGTCCCAGCCCCCCTTTTCACCTGCCACCAGGCGCACGGTGTTGTCGGTGCTTTTCTCTCCATCCGGGGACCCTGGCGCCCAGGCCGCGAAGGACCAGGGCTCGTCGGTTATCCAGGTCCACGAGCGGCCATCGTGTCTTCCGCCGATCCATGCGGCGGCGTTCTCGTCCAGGGTCGCATTGATCAGGGTGCGGAGGTAGTTGTCCTCGGAGGGCTCGCTGGGAACCGCGAGGTGCCCGTGGGCTCCCTGGGCCACGGATGCGGCCTCCTCCCAGCGGAGGGATTTCTCGATCACGAGGTAGCGGCGGTTCTCGAAGGAGAGCACCCCGGGAGGATAGACGGGATCCGGGCTGTTCAGGCTGGCTTTCAGGCGGGTCATCTGGGCCTTCAGGTCGCCCGGATTCGTGCCATCATGGCGCCACTGGATGTAGAAGGCGAACTTCCTGCCTCCGGGTTGTGAGCGGATGGATCCCAGATCGCTCAGGGAAGCGCAATTGCCGGTGGTTGCGGAGGGTGTGCGCACGGTCCAGGGGGTGCCGTCGACCCAGCCCCACGAGGTGCGACCGGTTGCCCCGCCTCCAAGCCAGATCGTAGTGTCGCTGGGAATCTTGGAAGCGAGCCAGTTTTTTTCTCCTTCACTGAGGCAGGTAGCGAGATGTCCTCCATAGGTTTCGGCAAAGGCGGAGGCGCGTTGCCAGCTCAGCTTGTTTTCAACCAGGAAAAACCGGCTTGTGCCCCGCACAAGGGTTCCGGGAGGATATTCATCGCGCTCTCCAGCCGCCAGCGCGGGCTGCAGGCGCTCGAGAGCTTCGAGGGGAGTTTCGGGTTCGGGCTCGGGTTTCTGAACTGTTTCCGGGTCCTTCGGCTGGGAGGCCATGAGGGCCTCGCGGCGTTCCCGGGCTTTCCTCTCCTCCCGTTCCTGCGTGAGCCTCTCCTGTTCCTCCAGGTCGGCACGCCGTTGTTGCTCCTTCTTCTTGAGCGCTTCATCGGCCTGCTTCCACTGGTAAGCCTTGTACATCCCGAAGATGGCGGCCAGAAGAACAACGATGATGATCAGGTTGCGCAGGAGGGACCAATTAGTTCCCACCTTGATCTCAACTGCGGCGGGGGCCGGTTGTTGGGTAT
>CAWWCX010000034.1:0-18164 GCA_963935445.1 uncultured Roseibacillus sp. | reverse complement strand
GAGCACATGAATGGGCTCTTTCTGGTGGAATTCTCGACCGATGGTGGAGGCTCCTACAGCCAGGTCACCGGTCCACTTGCAGGTGGCGCCTTCCGCCAGACCGACAGCACTCCCGGAGGAAGTCCTGACAGCGCACGCACCTACGGTGGCCCCACTCCCGAAAGCCTGCCTTCCACTGTTTCATTCGATTTCAGCGCGGAACGGAACCAGGATGTCGTGGTTCGCTTCACACCCCTTTCCGCCACCGCGGTACACACTCAGTTCGCCGTCATCAATGGATTCGAGCTCACCCGGACCTCTCTTCCCGACTCGCCCAGTGAGATCACCCTCTCCCGCGCTACTGTCTCTCGCAGTGCCTCCGTGGGTACGGTGATCGGCCGTTTTTCGTCCATCGACATCACACCAGGTGACACACACAGCTATAGCCTCGTGCCGGGAACAGGTGACGTGAACAATGGGGATTTTGCAATCCTCGGAGACCAGCTCCGAACGGACCGCGACCTCACGGTTCACTCCGCCGGCACGACCCTGTCTGTCCGGGTCCGCAGCACCGACCTGGATGGCAACAGCTTCGAAAAGGTCTTTCCCATTGGGGTCGTCAATGATGATGACGGAGACGGACTCGACGATGACTGGGAGGTCACCTGGTTCGGCAACACGTCCACCGCAACAGGTGATGGCAATAACGACGGGGATCTCCTTACCAATCTCCAGGAACAGCTACTCGGGACAAACCCCACCTTGCGGGATTCCGATGGCGATGGACTCGCTGACGACCAGGAAAACGGAAGCGGCATCTTCATCGATGCATCCAATCCGGGATCGAGCCCTCTCCTCGCCGATACCGATGGCGACGGCCTCGATGATGGCTCTGAAATATCTCCCGACAATGGATACATCACTGACCCAAATCTCGAGGATAGCGATGCTGACGGATTCAGCGACCCGGTTGAGATCGCGGAGGCCACGAATCCCAACAATCCAGAGGACTTTCCAGACATTCTCCTTCCTCTCGTCCTGAACGAGATTCTGGCCCGCAACCTCACCGGCCTGCGGGACGGCTTCGGCACGCGCGAGGACTGGATCGAAATCTACAACCCCAACCCCGGGCCGGTGAACCTTGACGGTTATTACCTCACAGACAATCCAGCCCGACCCACCAAGTGGAATTTTCCCGACGTAACCATTGCAGGTAATGACTATCTCCTCGTCTTTGCCTCCGGAATCAACCGGCTGGACCCCTCCGGAAATCCTCATACGAACTTCAGCCTAGAATTCGCGGGTGAATATCTCGCCATCGTGCGACCGGACGGGTCGACTGTCGACGACGCGTTCAACCCCGGTTTCCCCGAACAGTTCACTGATATCTCCTACGGGCCACAGACCACCGATCAGGAACTACGCTTCTTCAGCACACCGACTCCGGGGTCCGCGAACGGACCAGGATTTCCAGGCGTAGTGAGGGATACCAACTTCGATTTCGACAGAGGGTTCTACGACGTTCCCATCGCGGTCACCATCACGAGCAGGACTCCGGATGCCAGCATCCGCTATACGACTGATGGGTCACTGCCTTCGCCCACTACAGGCACGCTCTACAGCGGGCCCGTCACCATTGACAACACCGCAACCCTCCGGGCGGTTGCCTTCAAGCCTGGCTGGCTGCCCACCAATGTGGATACTCAGACCTATATCTTCGTCGACAAGGTCGCCCGACAACCTTCCAACCCACCCGGCTGGCCCCGGGACTGGTCCAACTCCGGTGACCCGAATGCGGTCCACCCCTCCGATTATGAAATGGACCCCCGGGTGGTCGACAATACCCTGCCCGGCTACAGTGTCCCCGAGGCTCTCCTCGACATCCCAAGTGTCTCCATCGCCATGGAACCCGGCGATTTTCTCAACTCGGAGGCGGACCGTCGGGCTGGAAACGCGACCGGAATGTATTCCAACCCCCGAAGCCGCTTCGAACGGCCCTGTTCCATCGAATACATCCGTCCGGACGGCGAACCGGGCTTCCAGCTCGACGCCAAGATCGAGGTCCATGGCAACGCCAGCCGCCGGCCGGCGCGCATGCACAAGCACTCCCTCAGGGTCACTTTTACAACCGAATTCGGAGGTCCCGGACGCCTTGAATACCCGCTCTTTCCCGAATCTCCTGTAGATCGCTTCAACAAACTCGTGCTGCGCGCCTGCTTTACCGACTCCTGGGGTCTGGTTTCCTGGAGCAGCAGCCGCTACCGCCCGAACGATTCCCAGTACTTCCGGGATGTCTGGATGAAAGACAGTTTGCGCGACATGGGACAACCTTCCAGTTATGGCAACTTCGTTCACCTTTATGTCAATGGGCTCTACTTCGGCCTGCACAATCTCACCGAGCGCCTCGAGGACGACTTCTGGGCGGAGCACCTCGGTGGCGAGAAGGAGGACTGGGAGGTCTACAAGGACCTCAGTGGAGGAAGTTCCCGCTGGACCCAGATGATGTCCATTCTCAACGGAGGGATCGAGAGCAGGAGCACCTACGCCCGTGCACAGAACTACATCGATGTCGTCAACTTTGCCGACTACATGCTCCTTCATTTCTACGCCGATTCGGAAGACTGGCCCCACCACAATGGTTATGCCGCGGCAAACCCGGTGAGCGGTGACGGCAAATTTCGATTCTGGTGCTGGGACCAGGAGATCGCCCTGGATAAGTTTTCCTGGAACCGCTACTCCGACGCGAGGGGAGCCGGAGCGCCATTCCAGCGGTTGCGTAGAAACGAGGAATTCCGCATGCTCTTTGCCGACCGTGCGCAGAAGCACCTCTTCAATGGTGGCGCTCTGAGCGAACAGGCTTCCATTGACCGCTATCTCGGGCTCGCCGGGATGATCGACAAGGCGATCGTTGCTGAATCGGCCCGTTGGGGGGATACGCAGGCCACCACGCCCTACGGAAACACCCCGGGCTCCTCCACCAATATCGACTCCGACAATCACCCTCCCACGGTCAACAACCCGGTCTACTTCACCCGCGAACAACACTGGATCGTGGAGCGGGACAATATCGTCAACAACTACATCCCGACCCTGCACGACCCTGGTGACAGCCGCTCCTTCATCCGCGAACTGCGCACAAACAATCTTTTCCCATCGGTCGATGCTCCCGTCCTCAGCCGCTTCGGGGGCACTGTCCCAACGGGATTCCAGCTACAGCTTACTGGCACGGAGGGCACGATCCACTATACTCTGGATGGCTCCGATCCACGCCTGGCAGGCGGAGGGCTCAACCCGTCTGCCCAGCCCCTCTCCACCGGTCTTGCAAACGAGACTCTCCTTGGCTTCGAGGCCCCCGACTGGCGCTACCTCGGCGGAGGAATAAGCCAGAGCACCAGTGACGTGGTCGCGGGGCACCCCTCCTACAACGTCACGGACTGGAAACATCCAGACTTCAATGACACCGCATGGGGACTCGGACCTGCCTTGCTGGGCGGAGACAGCGTAAATGACATCTCAGGGGAATCCATCGCCACCATTGTCGATATCGGCCCTTCAGGAAGCCGTTTCCCGACGGTCTACTTCCGAAAAAGCTTCGAGGTCTCCGATGCCGGAAGCTACACGGCCCTGACAGCGGGCGTGAAGCGTGACGATGGCGCCATTCTCTACCTCAACGGCCACGAAATCGGACGAACCAACATGCCCGGGGGAGCGGTCACCTACGGGACCTTCGCCTCTGACGGACAGGGAAGCAGCGAGGAAAGTGCCATCAATGACATCTCCTACACTCTCGAGGATGGCGTTCTCCTTGAAGGAACGAACGTCCTTGCGGTGGAAGTCCACCAGTCAAGCTTCGGAAGTGGCGACCTCGGCCTCGACGTGCGCCTCACGGCCTCAAAACCTGCAGGCCCTCCAAACCCCGTACTGCTCACGCAGACTTCGACCCTCAAGGCCCGCATCCTGAGTGGAGGAGAGTGGTCTGCGCTTACCGAGGCCGCCTTCATCGTCGGCACGCCCGCCTCCGCGGACAACCTTGCCGTCACCGAAATCATGTACAATCCCATCGGAGCTGAGGAAGACTCCGAATACCTCGAACTCATGAACATCAGCCCGACCGAGGACATCGATCTCACCAACGTGCAATTCTCCTCCGGGATTACCTACCGATTCCCCGCCGGGTTCATTCTCGCACCGCATCAGCGCGTCACGATCGTAAAGGACCAGGCCGCCTTCGCGGAAGCCTATCCTGCGATCGGCATTCTCATTGCGCCGGGGACCTACACCGGGAGCCTTTCAAACAGTGGAGAAGAAATCGCGCTCCAGGATGCGGAGAATAACGATATCCGTCGCTTTGCCTACGACGACGACCTCCCCTGGCCCCCCAGCCCGGACGGCTTGGGATTCTCGCTGGTTCTTGCTGCGCCCCGCACGGACCCAGATCACTCCCTGCCCGCGAACTGGCGCGCCAGCGCGACTCCGGGAGGTTCGCCCGGCTCCGATGACACCATTCCCTTCCCCGGTGATCCAAACGCAGACGAGGATCAGGATGGGCGCTCCGCATTCTTCGAATACGCGGTGGGGGGAAGCGACGCCGATCCTGCCGATTCCGGCGGCGTGGCTGTTGGCCTGACCAGACTCGCCGGTAAGGACAATGGTGAATTGCTCGAATATCTCGAGATCAGCTTTTCACGCAATCTTGCGGCGGACGATGCGGAATTCGAGGCCGAGCTCTCCACCGACCTTCAGAGCTGGAACACCCTTGAGGTGGAAATCGTGGCTATTGAGAATCACGGGGACGGGACGGCAACCTACACCTACCGCTCTACCAGGCCCTTTGGAGCGCGCAGCCGCGAATTCCTTCGTCTCAAGGTGAGCAGCCAGGAGAAGAGGTGACCGCAGCCCTCAGGGCAGTGTTCACATCCAGAACACTTGCTGGCGCACCCCAGCCACTGTTGCTCATCAGGAACGCCTATTTACCCTTGAATCGCCCCCGGGAGCGATCCCCCGCCCTGAAATACACTCGACGACTTATTCCCATGGAGTATTCTCTCGAAGCGTTCACCTTAACCGCTTGCCAGCTTAGTTTACCCGATGGACGAAAAACGCGGAACACCAAGGGCCGAAGATCCACTCGAGACCGATCGCTTTGCCAAGTTGGCGGAAGAGAACCAGCCGGGCTTCATCCGCGAATTCTGGGACTTCTTAAGACAGAACAAGAAGTGGTGGCTGACTCCCATCATGATCGTGCTCTTCCTCCTCATCTTTCTCGTCATCATCAGCCAGACGCCCCTCGCCCCGTTTCTCTACCCGTTCTTCTAACGCTTCCGGATTCTGCCACCGATCGCATTCCGTTCCGCTCGGATGCCTCTCGAACCCATGAACGAAAACCATGCGCAGGGGGCCCACGGCCAAGAGCAATGAAAACCCTCCCAGCCAGAGTGACGCAGACGGGAGCTCCCAAACATGCCGGCGTTCCGGAATTCAGCGAAGAAGGAGAGCCGGCTGCCCTGTCCGACACCGTCCCCGGACTGACATCTCTCCGCGGGGTTCTGCAGTCATGGACAAGAATTGCTGAAACCCGGGATCGCTGGTTGCCGTCAGCCGACATGTGACATGGCAGCGATACTCGGAATCTCTGCCTTCTACCACGATTCAGCGGCTGTCCTGCTCGTCGACGGCCGGATCGTGGCCGCGGCTCAGGAAGAACGCTTCACCCGGGTCAAGCACGATGCTGGATTTCCCCGACGGGCGGTCACGTATTGCCTCGAGGAAGCCGGGCTCTCCGCCTCCGACCTCGATCACGTTGGCTTCTACGACAAGCCGTTTCTCAAGTTCGAGCGACTCCTGGAGACCTATGTGATGACCGCTCCATTCGGCATCCGTTCTTTCTTCAAGTCGATCCCGGTGTGGTTGCAGCAGAAGCTGCACCTTCCCCGCGAAATGCGGAACGCACTGGGTGGAGATTTTGGGCGGCGTTTCGTCTTCACGGAGCACCACGAATCGCATGCCGCCAGCGCCTTCTTTCCTTCTCCCTTCGAGGAGGCTGCTATCCTGACCCTGGATGGAGTGGGAGAATGGGCAACCGCCAGCTTCGGAATCGGGAGCGGCAACAGGATCGAACTCTCCCACGAACTCCACTTCCCCCACTCACTTGGGCTGCTCTACTCGGCCTTCACCTACTATTGCGGATTTCGGGTTAACTCCGGGGAATACAAGCTGATGGGCCTGGCCCCTTACGGGGAACCCCGTTTTCGTGACCTGATCCTCGAGAAGCTTCTCGACCTGAAGGAAGACGGATCGTTCCGCATGGACATGTCCTACTTCAATTACCTCGCAGGACTCACGATGACCTCCCGAAGGTTCGAAGCGCTCTTCGGCAAACCCCGGCGTGAACCGGAATCGGACATCGACGAATTCTACATGGATGTTGCGGCCTCGATCCAGAGTGTTACCGAGGAGATCATGCTGCGTTGCGCACGCCACGTGCGTAAGCTGACAGGCCAGAGGAACCTTTGCCTTGCGGGTGGAGTCGCCCTCAACTGCGTTGGTAATGGTAAAATCCTCGAGGAAGGCATCTTCGACGACATCTGGATTCAACCAGCATCCAACGATGCAGGCGGGGCCCTCGGCGTCGCACAGTTTATCTGGCATCAACTTCTCGATAATCCCCGATGCATACAAAAGCCTGATGGCCAGAGCGGCTCCTTGCTGGGTCCACAGTTCGACCACGAGGCCTGTGAAAAGGCCGTGAAGCGCTCCGGAGGGCGGAGTCGGCGCATCCAATCCCAAGAGGAGCGCTGCCGCTGGATTGCCAACCAGATTGCAGACGGAAAAGTTGTCGGGCTTTTACAGGGCCGAATGGAATTTGGTCCAAGGGCGCTTGGCTGCCGAAGCATTCTGGGCGATCCCCGCAGCGAGAAGATGCAGCGCCTGATTAACCTGAAAATCAAGTACCGCGAGTCATTCCGCCCGTTCGCGCCCTCCGTCCTGCATGAGAAGGCGCACGAGTGGTTCACCTTTGAAGAGGGACAGGATAGCCCATACATGCTTCTGGTGACCCAGCTTCAACCCGGCAAGCTCAGGCGCAGTAATAACGGAGAGCAGCCCCGGGGCCTCGACCGCCTTCACATTCCGCGCTCGGAAGTGCCCGCCATCACCCACGTCGATGATTCCGCCCGCGTGCAGACGATCGATCCGGAACGCCACCCCTTCTACCATGCACTCGTTACCGAATTCGGAGCTCTAACCGGCTGCCCTCTGGTGGTGAACACCAGCTTCAACGTTCGTGGGGAGCCCATCGTGTGCACCCCGGAGGATGCCTACCGCTGCTTCATGTCCACTGAAATGGATGTTCTCGTCCTGGAAGACCTCGTTCTTCTCAAGAAGGAGCAACCCACCACAACCCTTCAACCATGATCTCACTCAAGCACACCTTCTCCCGCCGCGAGCTCCTCTGGTTCGGTCCGTTGTTCGCCGCCTTCGCTGGATTGATCGCAGTCTTGGCGTGGTGGAAATTCGAGGCTCCGCAGGTCGCCAAATGGAGCGGAATCTTCGCTGCCTCCACAATTGTGGTTTATTATCTGGCCCCTCCACTCCGCCGTCCAATTTACATCGCTTGGCTTGGCGCGGTCTTTCCTGTCGGCTGGATTATATCCCACATCCTTCTGGGCATCGTTTTCTACCTCGTGGTCTTCCCTATCGGAATGTTGCTGCGATTGTTTCGCTATGACGCTCTGCAGCGCAGGTTCAGCCCTGCCTCGAGGAGCTACTGGATCGAGCGAGACCCTCGAAAAGACCCGGCAACGTACTTCCGCCAGCACTGAAGACTGGAGGACCGAATTCAGTCAGGGGCGCATAGGCGGTCCACAGCCAACCTCACCGCCAGAAATCCATCGACCTGCTTCAGGACCAATGGGGCTCGAAATCTAATCCGACAACCGTCCTAGCGGCGTCGACGCAGGAACAGACCCATCCCGGCCAACCCGAACAGGACGGAGACACTCGGCTCAGGGACAATTGATCCTGCAAGGCGAACCTCAGCAACGGTGAAAAATCCATTGTTGCCGGTAATACGAACGGTATCAAAGGACTGCCCGGGCGAGAGGCCCGCCCCCAGGTCAGTACGAAGGTAGTTGGCCGGACTTCCTGCATCAGGAGCGTTGTTTCCCAACACCTCCGATATCACCGTTCCTGCAGCGCCACCTGAAAGCAGGGCGATGTCGTAGTTGTTGTCCCTATCGGGGCAGCAATTAGTGCGTCCATAGAAGTCAAACTGGAGGTCGGAACCCGCCCCCCAGGTAACGAGGTCCACGCTCCAGTAGAGGGTCGGATTTCCTCCGTTCCCATGGAAGTGGGTCGCGGGGTTCCAGTCTGTCGAGGGCAGTGCCGCGGTAGGATTATCCGGGTCGTATGCAAAGGGGTCGCTGGTGGTGTTGGCCATGTTGCCTCCGAATCCGCTCCCAGAGGAATTTGCCACATCCGCTGTAAGAGAAATGTTGGTCAGCGCAGCGTGGCCAACCGCGGTAGACACCAGCAGTGCGGCAAAAATCGTAAGTCGTCTCATATCCGTCCAGAACTATGGGTTTGTAAGTCCAATGACAGGTAATGCTCCACCCTTACCCCCCCTTTTGGAAGGACTATTTTGCTTTTTTGCAGTCATCCCCATCGCTTTCCGCTCTCCCTCCCTGCCGGAGCAAATTGTCGCCCCGAGCACCTGCTGTGCGGTTCGCCCTGGATTTGTGCCGCGTTGAAGGGAAGGCGTCGATTTGCCTTTTTTTAAGCCTTGCTGCCAGCCAGCCAAAAACTTCTATTTCTTGGGAACCTGTTCCGAGCTTAGCCCTGAAAATCATGATGCGTTTACCAAACCCCATGCCATGCATGAATCTCCTCCCCTTCATGATGCTTTCCTGTCTGCTGCTGGTGACCGTCGCCCCGGACTCCAACGCGCAACTCGTTAACATCCCCCTGACCCCCGACCTGGCAAATTCCTCTGCGAGCGGATTCGGAGGCAACATGGCCAACACCACCAGCGACCCCTTTCCCTACAATCCTGATGCCCCCACCGCTAGTCTGCCTAGCACAGACTGGAATACCGCAACTCACTACCATGGCAACGGAGGAAACCCCACCCTCTACTGGAGCTTGGATGAAATCCTCTGGAACGACGGGGCCGATCTGCAATTCGACTTCTATGGACGCACTAATTGCTGCCCCGATAGGGACAACAACTACGACATCGCCCTGCTGACTGGTGGCCCGACTGGAACGGTCGTTCACCAGGTAACCGGCAACAACGCGCCCGACGCTGGGAACCCAGCCAACTACCTGCGCACCAATCTGGGCGCGGGCCTCTCGCCCGGGCAGTCCTTCGATACGGTTCGCATTACCGGCAACAATGGATTCTTCACCGTCGCCGAGATTCGAATGGCAGCAAACTTAACTCCCACTTCCATCGCAAGTTTCTCCGCCACCCCTGCTACCGTTCCATCGAACGCACCAGTCATCTTCACTTGGGAGTTCAACGCAGCGGCAACTGCCGCCACCATCGTCCCAAGCTCGGGCGATCTCGCATCCTTGATCGGAAACGTCCTGCCACAAACAAATGCCGGCGCCGGATCGACCGTCCTCGATCCCGGCCCCGTTGAGACCACTACCTACCAGCTCACCGTCACAGTGGACGGGGAGGATTCAACTGCCCTTCTCACCATCTCCGTCGACAACAATCCCATCATCAGCTCCTTTGAAGCCGACCAGACCACGATCACCGCGGGCACGGACATCACTCTCACCTGGGACGTGACCAACTCCAACGACCTGAAAATCAACGGCTCTCCACTCGACCCCGCCGTCAACTCAGTGGTCCTCTCACCCCTTGTTTCAACAATTTACACGCTGGAAGCCACGAATGCCAACGGAATGGCCAGCTCCTCGATCTCCATCAGTGTCCAGGATATCCCGGACCCGGACGCACAGCTCGAGACAATCCCGCTGACACCCGACCTCGTGGCCTCCTCACCAAGTGGCTTTGGAGGAAACCTGACCAATACGACCAGCGATCTCTTCGCTTACGATCCAAATGACCCCTTCGGAACGCTGCCAACCACGGACTGGAATCCCGCAACCCACTACCACGGACCCGGAAGCAACCCGACACTCTACTGGAGCTTCGAGGAACTGACCTGGGGATCAGGCTCTGACCTGCGGTTTGATTTCTATGGACGGACTGGTTGCTGCCCCGAGAGGGACAACAATTTCGACATCGCCCTCCTGGCAGGTGGCCCCAACGGCACGATAGTCGCCGAGGTTTTGGGTAACAACGCGCCTGACAATGACAGCAATCGCCTGCGCATCAACCTGGGGGCGGTGCTCGCTCCGGGCGACAGGTTCGATACCTTGCGTATTACCGGTAACGATGGGAACTTCACGATAGCCGAGATACGATTGGCAGGACTCCTCCGCAGCGAAAGCCTCGTCAGGATCACCGATGTCCGTTTCAATGGCAGCACTAGCGAACTCGCCATCAGCTGGGAGAGCGACCCGGGCTACCTTTACAATATCCGGGGAGCTTCAGAGCCTGCTGATGCCGGAGAGCCTGCAACCTGGGATTTAATCCTCGAAAACATTGAGGCCACCCCCCCTGAAAACACCTCGGCGATACCGATTGATCCAGGAGCTGACCCCTTTTCCCTTTTTGTCGTGGAGCGATTTCCAAAGCCTCCCGTCACCATTCTGGAGGAGAATTTCGACGCCGGTGACCCGGGCTGGACCGCCGGGTTCGCTGCTGCCGACCTGTCGAAAAACACCGTCTGGGAAATCGGCGATCCCGCGCTGGGCGGAGCTCCCTTGACAGGTCCACCCACCGCCTTCAGCGGAGCCAATTGCTATGGGACCAACCTCATAGCCAACTACGGAATCGAATCCGAGATCTGGCTGCGTTCCACCCCGTTCTTCCTTCCCTCCGCACCCTATGCCGACCTCACCTTCAGACAGTGGGTCGACATCGACCCCTTTGAAACCGGCTCGCCGCTGGACCATGGGCAGGTGCGGGTGCTCGCCGCCGCCGATCTTTCCGAAATCGGAGCGATCGACATGAACATCTCGGGACTCGACCCAGTCGAGTGGACTGAATTCTCAGGAGCGTTCCCCGACTCTGCTCTCGGGCAGGAAGTTATTCTCGAATTCCGGTTCTTCAGCGATAACGACGACATTTTCGACCAGTCCGGCTGGTATATCGACAATGTTGCGGTCTCCGCCCCGGCGCCCTAGTCCTGCTCTCATTTCCCGGTCCACCCAACCGGGATGGCACCGCTTACATCTGTCCCGATTCTTTTCCCATCCATCGGGGTCATCTGGTCAGGCGACACCCACCATTTCTTTTTTACATTGAGAGCCCCCTTCGCCGCGTAGGATGGTGAGGATCATGCGCCTGTCCCGCCATTTTACCCGCCTCGCTTCTGTCCACCTTCTTACGTTCGGGACGCAGGCCCCGGCCGCACCACTGCTCGATGAAGTCATGGGTCTCGAGGCCAGTAACGCCATCAGTTTCAACCCCCTCGATGCAAACCACAGCTCAGTGGCTCGCATCGAACACCTCGGCACAACCATGGCTGCCGATGGAGACTACCAGTACTGGTATGACCTGGTCAGCGGCAACAAGGCCTGGACTCGTGATGTGTCCTTCTGGGTGAGTAACGCCGACAGCATTACGAACCTGGCCGAAGGCAATTACACCGAGAACGGAGCAAGCCACGTGCTCGAACACTGGTGGGGAAGCCCGATGGCACACAAGGGACTCGATGGCTGGGGAGGCCACCGCGACCAGCAAAACAGCCCGTCACACGGGGTGGGTGGCACGTGGGTTCTCACCAGTGGACACCCTGACCCCATCCTCAACCAGTTTCACAGCTCCAGCGATTACAACGTCCCCGGTCACTGGAGCTTCCAACCCACCGTCTTCTTCTGGGGACCGCCCTCCCGTACGGATGATTCCCTCGTCCTCTCCGACGGCACACCGGTATGGAGGTTCGAAAAGAATCACAACGCCCAGCTTCTCAATGCGGGAATGAACCCCTACGCATACTCCGGCCTCTGCGGCACGTTCATCATCGAAAGCCCGCACCCACCAGCTGAGAATGCCTTTGGCTGGTCGACTTATCACAACAGCACGGTCGATGGATCACAGAGCGAGGTCGCCGCTTTCGGATACCTCCCCGGACCGGGCAGCGGAACACCTTCCTCCGTCCTCACCCTCAGGGTGGCTCAAACCGGCGGCCTGCTCGAATTCGCGTGGAACAGTCAGTCCCGCATGCAGTATGACCTCGTTACCAGCACCAGCCTGTCCACCCCTCCCTCCACCTGGCCTCCCTACGATGACGGGAACACCGTCCACCAGAACATTCCAGCTTCCGGCACGGGCACGAATTCACTGGGGGGCGTGCTACTGGACGGGCAAAGACGCTTCTTCGCTATCGTCGAGAAGGAGCGCGGCCCTTTGTTCCGTGAGGATTTTGATGCCAGCAAGGATCTGCCCCCCGGCTGGACAACCAGAGGAAACGGAACAACAGCGTGGGAAGTGGGCGTGCCCACAGGAACTCAATTCGGCCCGGAGGCCGCGAGCAGCCTTCCGCACTGTGCCGGGACCAACATCACCGGAGATTACACCTCCTCCCAGGACATCTCGCTCCTCTCCCCGGTGATCCCAATCCCGGTCACCGGCGCCTCCCTCAGCTTTCAGCAGTGGCGGGATACCGAGGGAGATGGAGACGCTGCCTCCATCCGTATCGTCGATGCTGATAACAATGATGCCCTGATCGCCGAGCTGCTCAACAACATAGCATGGAACGACGTGACCTGGAATACATCTG
The DNA here is from genome assembly GCA_963935445.1 of uncultured Roseibacillus sp. Taxonomy (GTDB): domain Bacteria; phylum Verrucomicrobiota; class Verrucomicrobiia; order Verrucomicrobiales; family Akkermansiaceae; genus Roseibacillus_B. The sequence goes on along the minus strand of CAWWCX010000034.1, from coordinate 5,325 downwards.
ACCCGCTGGCCCTGCCCGAGGCCGCGAATGGAAAAAATGTCAGGGTCGAATTTCGCTTCGTCAGTGATAAGTCGAATCCCGAGACCTACGCAGGATTCTACATCGATGATATCGTGGTGGAGGCAGAATAGCTCCCTCTCCCCTTTCCGGCAGGCTCATCTTCAGGGAAGACCCCCGCCGCCTTTTTACTGGAAGATCTCCATTCAATCACTTTCTTCTCCGAATACGTGACACGGAACCCTGTCCTGCTCTGCCTGGAGAGAGTCCTTTTCCTTGGACTCGCGACCGTCGTCCCGGCTTTCGCTGCGGCTCGGCCCGGGGAGTCCTTTCGAGCTGGTGCCGCCGCGGTGAACATCTCTCCTCCCGCTTACCCGGTCCGGGTGAATGGAATGTTCACCGAGCGCTCGGCGAACAGCATTCTCGATCCCCTCTTTGCCCGCAGCGTCGCCCTCGATGACGGCGAGACACAGATCATCTTCTGCGTGGTCGACACCTGCATGGTGCCTCGCGAGCTCATTGACAGGGCGAAGGAAGAGACTCTCCGGAAGACCGGACTATCCACGGCAAGGATGATGGTCTCCGCGACCCACACCCACAGTGCCCCTGCTGCCATGGGTTGTCTGGGCACACGCATGGACCCGCACTACGCGGAATGGCTCCCCGGAAAAATAGCGGAGTGCATGATCAAGGCCCTCGATGGACTCCAGCCCGCCCGGATCGGGTGGGCCTCCATCGACGACTGGGAGCACACCTACAACCGACGATGGATATCCCGGCTGGATCGCACGGGCACCGATCCCTTCGGACTACGGAATATCCACGCCAACATGCATCCGGGTCACCTCAGCCAAAACGTGATCGGGCCCTCCGGCCCGGTGGACCCTGAACTGAGCCTCTTTGCTGTGCAAACGCCGGGAGGCAGGCCGCTCGCGCTCTTTGCCAACTACTCACAACACTATTACGGATCCGGACTGCTCTCTGCGGACTACTTCGGGGCCTTTTGTCGACACATGGCGAACAACCTCGGCCAACCTTCCAGCGAGGGCCCTTTCGTGGCCATGATTTCGCAGGGCACCAGCGGAGATCTGATGTGGATGGACTATGGTTCGGCGCGGGGAAGTCAGACCATGGAGCAGTATTCGGCCGAGGTCGCTCAATACGCCATGCGCGCCTATGGGGCGATCCAATGGCATGACCATCTGAAACTGGGAATGGTTGAGCAGAAACTCGTTCTCGACTGGCGGCGTCCAGGGGAACAGCGCCTGGCGTGGGCCCGGGATCGCATGACCCGCTTGCAGGGCGCCCTGCCCCGTACCCGGCAGGATATCTACGCGATGGAAGCTTCCATCCTGCACGAATGCCCCAAGGCTGAACTGAAGCTTCAGTCGATCCGCATTGGCGGCCTTGGCATTGCCACCCTTCCCAATGAAGTATACGCGCTCACCGGCCTGAAGCTGAAGGCGCTCTCCCCATTCGACAGTCAGCTCAACATCGAGCTCGCCAATGGTGCGGAAGGCTACATTCCGCCTCGGGAGCAGTTCAGCCTGGGCGGCTATACGACCTGGCCCGCACGGACCGCCGGACTCGAAATCAGCTCCGAATCCCAAATCGTGACCAGCCTCCTTGCCGGTCTCGAACAGGTGGCAGGGAGAGCGAGAAAGACTGAAGTTCTCTCCAGCAGGGCCTACCGGGGCAAGGGCGTGCAAGCCCACTGGCCTCTCGACGATCTTGGGGGAGACACCGCCAAGGCCAACGGCGGGCACAACCACCCCGCTCTTCGCATCGGTGGGAAGGTAGCCCGCTACCTACCTGGAGTTGGCAGCGGATCGGGTTGCGGAAACGAGCGGGGCCTGACTCCGTCTCCTCTCGCTGCAAGTGGCAAAATCAATCGTGCCATGCACCTCGTAGACGGACATCTCGAATCCGAGATGCCACTCCCACGAGACTTTACGGTGGCACTCTGGTACTGGCTGGGCGAACGCAGCGGCGCATCCGCACGCGAGGGCACGCTGCTCCGCCTGCCCTCCGGTCAGGTCGTGACCGTGAAGCAGGACGCATTCCACCGGTGCAGGATCACGCTCGACGGAATGATGAGTGAGGAGACCCAGCGTGCAGATGAATGGAACTTCGCCGTACTGACCTGTTCGGGGGGACTGCTTCAACTTCATGTCAATGGCACCGGAGCAGGCGGCCTGCGCGCGACGCTCCAGGATTCAAAACACCTTGCCCTGCGTTTCGGAGAAGGTCTCGAGGGAAAGCTGGATGAGATTGCGATCTGGAATCGCGCCCTGTCCGAGGATGAGCGGAACGCGCTGTGGGAGCGGTCCGGACTCGCCGACCAACGGGCCCGCGACGGACTGGACGCGGTGCAGCGCGCCCGCCTGCCTGTCTGGCCGGCCCGTTACCGGAAGTTCATAAGCCAAAAGACCCACCTCTTCCATGCTCCATTCGACACCGCTCCCCGGGAGATGATCATCGAACAGGCCGTCCGGTTCTCTGACAGGGAGCGGGCTCGCTTCAAGTCCGGCCGCATCAGCGGGCAGGCGGAGTCGCTCGCTTCGGACTACTCGGTCTCCTTCTGGTTCCGCAACGATCTTCCGAACCAGAGTCGGCCGGTAACGGCCTATCTTTTCTCCCGTGGACCGAAGGACCATAAACTGGCTCCGGGAGATCACCTCGGCATTGGCGGCAACTATCGCAGCACCTACCCTGGCAGACTTCTCCTTTTTAACGGCAATGAAGCCGACGACGTCCTGATCGGAAAAACCGTCATTCCCCCGGGGTCCTGGAATCATGCTGTCCTGGCGCGGTCCGGCACCCGGGCCCGGGCCTGGCTCAATGGGGCCCTTGAGATTGATGGGATCCTCAAGCCCACCGCACCGGACTCACCTGATTTTCACATCGGAGCCCGCAACGACTTCTTTGCCCCTCTGGAGGGATATCTCGCAGAATTCCTGCTCCTCGAAGGAGCCCTCAGTGAGGCCGGGGTGAAAGAGCTTCATGCTGCTGCGAGGCCCGATAATCCTGAGCATGCAGAATAGGGCATCCCCCTTCCCTGTCTCCCGGCGCTGGTGGCTTCTTTCCTATTTCTTCTTCCCGAGGTGCTCTCCGAGGACCATGCCCAATTCCTCGGCCCGCCCGGAGGGTAATTCCATGATACTGACCCTCCGGAAGTGAATCTCGGCACCCTCCGCTTCCAGGCAGAGGAAACCCTTCCGCCCGTCGGCCTCGCGAATTCCATTCACGAATTTTCCGTTGATCGCCAGCTTCACCGTTCCATCAACGGCCACCACGACGTAGCGGTTCCATTCTCCCTTGCCCCTGCAGCGCATTTCATAGGACATGCTCCGGCTTCCCCGCGGATTTTCAGGAATGGCCCTCATTCCGCCGGCCCCGAAAAGTTCTCCACTCACGTAGCCGAGGTGGCGGGGTTTTCCATTCGCGTGCGCATGAATGTAGGGCCATTGCAGCTCAAGCATCTGGACTTCCATGCCCCGGGGAAGACGGTTGCCTTCCGGCTTGGCATCGCTCCAGAGGAAGACCCCCGAGTTCCCCCCCGCCTCCATGTGCCGCCATTCAATCACAAGGATGAAATTCTCATACATCCTCGTCGAGCGCATTACCCCGATGGGTCTGCCGGTGCAGACCAGCAACCCGTCCTTCACCGACCAGGTCTCGGGTGAGGTGTTCACATCCACCCAGTTGGTCAGGTCCTTCCCGTTGAACAGCTCAACGAAGCCCAACCCGGCCGGCGGCTCGGAAAGAGGGCTTTTTTCCTGGGCCCCAAGTAATCCGGGAACCAGGGCCACTACCAGTAGGACAAGTTGCTGCTTAAGGAACTGCATTCCCGAGGGTAACGGCCCCCTGCATCGAGGCAATTCCCCAGTGGAGCGCACTTTTCCTTTTCGCAAGCCTGCCCCCACCCCATCCTGGGAATCGTGAAATTCCCCTTCGCCCTCCTGCTCATTCCCCTCGTCACCGGGCTCCAGGCCAAGACCGTCGATATCGGCTCCCAGCGGGAGCTGTTTGTCGATGACTACCTGATCGCCCGCATGAACGGTGACGTGCGGCAGAAGCTCCATCGCCCTGCCGCCCGGGAGGTTGTTCTCACCACCAACGCTCCTTGGGAGGGCAACACCAGCGCCTACTACACCGTGTTCCGCGATGGGCCGCTTTTCCGGATGTATTACCGCGGCTCGCACTGGGATACGAAGACGAGGAAAGCCACCCATCGCGAGGTCACCTGCTACGCCGAGAGCAAGGACGGCATCCACTGGACCAAGCCTGAACTCGGTCAGTTCGAGTTTGCCGGCTCGCGGGCAAACAATATCGTACTCGACGGGATCGGGACTCATTGCTTCGCCGCCTTCCGGGATGACAACCCGGACTGCCCGCCCGAAGCCCGCTACAAGGGGATCTCCCGCGGGCGGCCTGTGGGGAAGAAAGGCCTCTTTCTATTCCACTCTCCTGACGGTCTCCGCTGGTCCCTTACCAGAAAGGAACCCGTCATCACGGAAGGAGCCTTCGACTCGCAGAACCTCGCCTTCTGGGACGCCCACCGCGGAAATTACCGGGAATACCACCGCACCTTCGTCAACGGAATCCGCGCGATCATGACGGCAACCTCGAACGACTATGTGAACTGGACGAAACCCACCCTGCTGACCTATCAGGAGGACCTCTCACCCCAGCACCTCTATACCAACGCGGTGCAGACCTATCCCCGCGCTCCCCATCTCCTGTTAGGCTTTCCGACCCGCTACCTTCCCGACCAGGGCCAACGGGTGGAGCCCACTCTCATGGTGAGCCGAGACGGCAGACGTTTTCACCGTTGGCTCGAACCGGTCATTCCCGAAAACGCTCCCCGGGACCGAACCGGAAACCGAAGCAATTACATGGCGTGGGGCCTGGTTGAACTACCCGGGCGTCCCCGGCACCTCTCAGTCTACGCCAGCGAAGCCTACTACACAGGCCCAGACAGCCGCCTGCGGCGCTTCGAGTATCGCAAGGATGGCTTTGTCTCGGTGCACTCTTCCCGGGAAGGGGGAACACTCCTCACCAAGGCGTTCCGCTTCAGCGGGTCCCGCCTGTATCTCAATTACCGCTCGGCCGGGGACGGCCACCTGCGGGCGGAACTTCAGACACCGGGGGGCCAGACCATCCCCGGGTTTTCCCTTTCCGACTGCACCCTCCCACCCGGCGATGAAATCGACAAGGCCGTCACGTGGAAAAAAGGTCCCGACCTTGCAAAACTCCAAGGCACTCCTGTCCGGCTCCTCGTCGAATTGCGCAAAGCCGACCTCTTTGCATTACGCTTCGCTCCCT
>CAWWCX010000033.1:0-18379 GCA_963935445.1 uncultured Roseibacillus sp. | reverse complement strand
ATCCAGCCACGGGAGACCAGCCCCGTCTCCCTGATGCCTGCTGCTCTCACCGCCAACCGGCCCGAGGACGAATGTGTTGATCTCGTCGCCTCCCTTGCCCCCCTGGGCGGAACAGCCCCCCGACCATAGTCACGGCTCCCCCCTCGACAGCGCTTCTCATTTGCCCATTCTTGACGGCGTGAGATTCACCTTCCTCGTTGCTCTCGTGCTTGCACTCGTTCTTCCCGCCGGTGCCGGCAGCCGCCCCAGTATTCTTCTCTGCATCTCGGACGACCAGAGCTACGCCCACACCGGAGCCAACGGCGACCAGGTGATCCGGACACCTGCCTTCGACCGCATCGCCCGGGAAGGCCTGCGCTTCGTACACGCCTTCTGTGACGCGCCAACCTGCGGACCTTCCCGGAGTGCCCTCCTCACGGGCCAACCGATCTGGCGACTGGAAGAGGCCGGCAATATCCACAGCACGCTGCCCGCGAAATTCCTGACCTATGCCGAACTGCTCCAGAAATCCGGATACGCCACCGGCTTTACCGGCAAGGGCTGGAGCCCCGGCCGTCTGGCCGTTGGCGGCCGTGATGCCAATCCAGCTGGAAAGGAGTATCGCCAGAAGAAGCTGCGGCCACCGTTCCGGAGCATGTCCAACAATGATTATGCCGCCAACTTCGAGGATTTCCTCGCGCAGGTGCAGGAGGAGCAGCCGTTTTGTTTTTGGCTGGGAACGCATGAACCCCACCGGGCGTTTGAGTCCGGTGCCGGAAAAAGGTCCGGCAAGGATCCCGCTCTGGTGGCCGTGCCTCCCATCTTTCCCGATCATCCAACCGTGCGGAACGACCTGCTCGACTACTACGTCGAGGTGGAGCACTTCGATCTCATGATCGCGCGGGCGGTGGCCGCCCTGGAACGGGCGGGGCGGCTTGATAACACCCTCATCGTGATCACCAGCGACCACGGCATGCCGTTCCCGCGGGCCAAGGCCAGTCTCTATGACGCCGGGACCCGCGTCCCCCTCGCCATCCGTTGGCCAGGGGGAATCGTGGAGCCCGGACGCGTTTATGACGGGCTGGTGAACCTGAGCGATCTGGCCCCCACTTTCCTCGAAGCTGCCGGAGTGGCCGTGCCCGAGATGATGACGGCCAGCAGCCTGATGAACGTTCTGAAAAACAAGCCCTCCCGCACCGCGAGCAGCGCCTTCATCGCCATGGAACGTCATGACGGCTGCCGCCGGGGTGGCAAGGGTTACCCGTGTCGGGCAATCCGTACGGCCGAGTATCTCTACATCAGGAACTTCGAGCCCTCACGCTGGCCGGCAGGGAACCCGGACCGCGAGTTCTGTGCCCGCTACATTCCCTTTGGCGAAGTCGATACCTCTCCTACCAAGACCCTCCTCATGAACAACAAGGGCAAGCCTGGGTTCCATCGCTTCTACGAACTGGCGTTCGCCCGGCGACCCGCCGAGGAGCTTTACCACGTCACCAAGGATCCCGGCCAACTTGACAACCTCGCCGGTAAACCCCGGCACGCGGAAATCCAAAAGAACCTCGCAGCCCGCCTGCAGGCTCACCTCGCACGCACGAGGGACCCCCGTGCCCTGGGCCTCGATGCCCCATGGGATTATTATCCCTACTACGGTCTGCGGCGTAACAAGAAATGGCAGGTCGAGCCCAGGCCATGAGCGCAGGACCCGCGGCCCAGCAGTCTCTCCGGGCCCCCGGGGCCCGTGACCGGGCAGGCACAGCTTCTTCCTCCGGCCCCACCCTGCGACCCGCCTACGCCTACTTGACCTTGGTGTATTTAGTCACCCGCCCGTGCACGTTCCACTCCTGGGCGTAGAGGTCCCCCTTGGAATCGAACGTGCAGCCGTGCACCGCGATGAGATCTCCCGCGTGCCAGTGATCAGGGGCCACCTGGTTGCTGGCTTTCCTGCGATCCTTGTTCTCATCCCCAAGGCGTGAAACCAGCTTGTAATCGCGATCATAAAGGGAAATCCGGCCATCCAGCTCGCCCACTGCAAGCAGGCCTTCGTGAATGTCCGCGGCACACGGGCGGCCCAGCCCGTCATCAATGGTCCTGAGGAACCGGCCCTCCATGTCGTGCTGCTGCAGGCGGTTGTTCTGCCGGTCGCTGATGAGCAGGCTCGGGGTTTCCCCACGGGTGTCGACCAGGATATTATGGCAGATGTCGAATTTGCCATCCTCCTTCCCCTTGCCACCGAAGCTCTTCAGGTAGTTGCGATCCCGGTCATAAACGTGGACCAGAGACCTGCCGTAGCCGTCAGCAACATAAACCCGCCCATCCGGGGCCACGTCCATGTCAGTGGGGTTGTACTCGTTCCGGCTGCGATAGAGCCCTTCAGCAGGGGGCGGACCGATGATCTGCCAAACCACCGTTCCATCGGGCTTTACCGCCACCACCCGCTTGATTCTGGGCATGGCCAGAAGAAGCAGTTCTTGCCCTTCCATCCTGCGAACCTTCATCCCGTGCACGGACTTGAACACCTTGCCTCCCTTGGTCCGCACCTCTCCCGCATAGGAACCATCCGGACCGATAATCTGGATGGTGTTGCCCGTGGCGATATAGACATTGCCCCCGCTGTCCGCAGCGAGATCACCGTGCAGGTTCCCCAGTGTCTTCCCTTCGGGATAGAGTGGCCAACCCGGCACGGTCTCATAGATGCCCTGCCCCTGTCCGGTCCGGACTGGTTCGGGAGTTTCCCCGCCAACACGGGGGACAAGGAGCGCAGTGAGCAGCAGGAGAGTGGATATTGTCTTCATCACGGGAGACGGTCTGAATGGTCTTTCTCTCAACTGAATCCCAAATCAGCGTCCCCGTCGATGCCTCATTGGACCCGGCGCAAACGCTCCAGGCCTAGTTTTGCCCTCGGGAAGCCCGCTCTCGCAGCCTGACCGACATTTCCCGTCTCCTCTTTTCCATCCCATCCGCGTCGAGATCGAGATTAGCTCCCTCGATGATTCCCTCATAAAACTGCCGTAGTCCATCACTCCATTCACCGGAGACTGTTTCGAGGGCTCTTTCCTGCCGATTATTTCTCTTCGTGAGCGACGCTCCATGTTTCAGGAGAAGCTCAACCATTTCCTCACGGCAGAGAAAGGCTGCGATATGCAGCGGGGTATTCCCGTCCCGGTTGGTTCCCGAGACCCGGGCACCCTTTTCAATCAGGAGCTCGGCGATCTCAAGATGTCCATGCAGGGCCGCCGAACTGAGAGGCGTACTGCCGCTTCCATTCCGCTCATTCACCGAGGAGCGATTCTTCAAGAACCTTGTGGTGGCCGCCAAGTCCCCCCGGGCTACTGCTTCGTGCAGGGCCCCCCGGCGGGAACCGGAGTTGTTCAGGTAACGCACCAGACTGGCATGTTCTGCATCATCCGCCACGTGGAAGATGAAATCATTACTGAACAGGCCCGCCCGGTTCTGCACCTGAAGAAAATGGATGCCGGTTTCCGGAAGCTCCTTCAATTCAATCTGTACCGTCTCGGCCTTGTCCTTGAGGGCCGTGACCGTTCCTGCCACGCGTCTTCCATTCACGATCAGGTGCGCTCCTTCTTCGAGATGGCGCCCACTGATGGTCATTACTCGGTTCTGCTCATGCAGGACCGGAAACTGCTGTCGGCCACGCTGCTGATGAATCGGTCCCTGCGTCCAGAGGGCGGGCTGCGGGGAATCGAAGTCATCTTTCGCTCCATGCCGGGCGGTGAAGGTCCCAACGAAACGACCTTCCGAGGCGAGGGAGGTCAGCTTCTCCCGGGAAATCACCCTCCCCGCTCCCCCGAGCTGGACGTAAGCCCCGTTCTCATGCCGGGCATCATATTGCAGGACGACAGGCACTCCCTCGCCTCCCACGAGAGAAACCCCCTCCACCTGGAGAACAATCGCGCCTTCCCCGGCGGACTTCTCCAGCGCATCGAGGACGTTCCCGGTCAACGCGTCATCATGAGTCGCCCCGTTCAGGGTCACCTGCCGCGCAAACGAACCGGAAAAACCGGTGCTCCCCTCCAGAACCATGTCCCAGACCGCATCGAAAGCGCTCCGGCCTCCCCAGGAGAACTGCCAGATGCGGCGCTCATCATTCCCGGCCTCGGCCACCCGCCGGTAGAAATCGAAATCAATGATATTCAGGCGACCCTGCGGCAGAATCAGAAAACGGTCGTGGGCCCCCCGCCAGGTAGGGGCATCCATTCCAGAGCCCGGCGTGTTGGTGCTCACCCAGAAGGGCATGCGGTGGCAATCCCCACAGTGGTTGGCTCCGGGAGTCCCTCCCGCGTCCCCGGTGATGTGAAACAATTCGAACCCTTCCTCAGCCCGCTCAGTCAGCTTGTTGTCGAACGCCCGACGCTGGGCCGGGGGGTAAGTCACATTGAGGAGAAACTTCGCCATGTCGTTCCTCTCGTCCGCGGAAAGAAAGCCCGCCTTCCCCTCTTCGTTGGTCTTCTTCGAACCGACCATCATCATGGTGGTCGCCAGGCTTCCATCAATCACGTGACGCGTTGCGCTCTCCGGTTCGTCCTCATCACAATTCGGCGCAACGTGCCTCCGCGTACTGGCACTGTTGTTCCCTCCGTAGGGATCCCCGGGAATCCCGTCCCAGTGGAACGGCGCCGTATCACGCAGCCCCCTGACCGGCATGGTCGAGCGCGGCATGATCTGGTTGCCCCCGGTAACGATGGGCGTTTCCAATACCCAGAGGAGCTGGTCCGTGTGACCGTCCGGATGGCAGCTGGCACACGAAAACGTTGCCGTCGTGGATGCCGCCGCCTTGTTGAAGGCGATCCTCCCCCGCTTGAAGGCCGGGTGTGTGGGGTCCTCGAGGGGGATCGTCTTCTCAACCCTTGGCTTCGCGGGCTCGGAAAGATCGAGAAGGGAAACCGTGTTGGCGACCGCGTTGAGAACCCACGCACCAGCAAGACCCCCATCCCGGGTCGGCTCAAGTGCAATCCCCCGTGGGACGGAACCCACCCGGACCCGGCCCAGCACTGCTCCCGAGGTGGCATCCATGGTACAAACGACATCCGAACCAGCCGCGCTCACCACCAGTGTTGAATCGTCCCCGCTGATCTGGATCGCAAACGGCGTGGCGAGGGCCTCCTCACGCGCGGGATGCCTGGGCGGGCGAGGCTCCAGGTCGAGAAATTCCGCAACTTCGCCCTTCCCCGGCAGGACCTTGGTCACCTGGTTCAGGAAAGCCCGGTTCTCCAGCTCGACCAGCCCATGCTTTTTCGTTCCCGACCGGCCGTTGACATCATTCCGGGCATCGGTCTGGGCGATGTAGACCTGCCCCTTGGAGTCCACTGTCAACCCGTAGAGCAGGGTGCCGAGGGTATCTACCGTCTGGACCAGCCGATCCGTCCCGGTGTCAAAAATGTAGAGGTCCCGGTCAGGGACCCGCGGATGCTTCACGATGTCGGTAACGTGCCCGAGAGACAGGACGTTGTTGTTCGCAATCGAGTGCTCGTGGGCATTGAAGGTGACCAGCTCGCCATCGACCCGGTAGCCCCCGGAGAGCTGGGTCTTGTTGTTGGACTCGAAGGGAATCACGTAAAGTCGGTCTCCCCGCACCACGAGGGCCCTGGGATCCTGGGCCGTGATGTTCAGCCGCTTCTCCACTGCGCGCGTCCGGGTATTGACCACCGCGATCCTGTTCTCGGAGGAGAGGGCCACGTAGGCCTTCTCGTTACTTGCAAAAGCAATTCCCACCGGTTCGTCAAAACGGGTGGCCTTCGTCCGGGGATCCAGGTCCTGAACCGTGGCCACCACATGAAAACGGGTGGGGCTGTTCGTCTCCAGGTCGATGACACTGACCGAATCGGAAACATGGTTGGAAACCCAGAGCTCCTTGCCGTCCGGACGCAGAGCCAGGCTCACCGGGTCCACTCCGACTGCAATGCGCCGGACAACCCGGCGCGTCCGGCGGTCAATGACATCGACCGTGTCAGCCGGGGTGTTCGCCACGAAAACGAACTCCCCATCGAGAGCCACCGGCCTCGAGTGCGGGCTCAGGAAAGAGGGGTGACCCACCTGGGCTGGAACCTGTGGCGCCACTCCGCCCAGGGCGATGGTGTGCACCATGAGGACACTGCAGATCAGGATCGGGAATTTCATGACAGGTGGAAGGGGCAGGACCATTCCCGGCCCCGGTGCAGGAAGATGGGGCAGTTTATTCGCGCCTTTCTTTTTCCAGACGCCTGCGGAGCCCTTCATTTTCACGGCGCAACGACTCGACCTCGCGCTTCAGCTTTTCGATTCCCGGGGCCGCTTCCCTGCTTCCGCCCCGGCCTGCCTTGCCGGGACCTCGGAACATCTCCTCCTTCATGAGGCCCAGCTTTTTCTTTCCCTCCTCCTCCGAGAGTTTCCCCGCCTTGACCGCCTTCCAGATCTCTTCTTCCGCAGCCCGGAACTTCGTTTTCATCTCGGCCTCCTTCCCTCCGCCGTTTCCTCCGGCACGCCGCAGGGACTTCCCGACCTCCATCAGCTTCTTCTTTCCTTCTTCCCTGGAAATCTTGCCGGCCTCCACGGCGGCCATGATCTCCCGTTCGGCGGCATGGAACTTCTTCTTCAGTTCCGCTTCCCTGCCCGTTCCCGCCGGACGCGGACCCTGCTTTTGGGATTGCATGCGCCTGCGCATCTCCGCCATCCGCTTCTCAGCCTCTTCCTTCGTAATCTTCCCGCTCTCGATCCCGGCCTTCATTCTTTTCTCGGCACGGCGATAATCCTCTGCGCTGAGTCCGCGACCACCTGTCCTCGCCCCGTCAGCGCGCACCATCCGGCGCATCTCACCCAGTTTCTTTTCAGCATCCTCCCTCGAGACCTTGCCGGACTCAACCGCAGCCTTGATCTTCGCTTCCGCCTTCCGGTAGTCCTCAACACTGAGGCTTTTCTCGCCAGCTTGGAGGATTGAAACCCCGGTGGCCACAAGGGCCCCTGCTGTGATCAAACGTATCCCTTTGAACATGGTCTGCATTGTATGGTTCTTAAGATTCCCATGCGACTTACCAATCCGGTTTCCGCAAGATTTCCCCGAAAACCTCAGGGGCGAGGTCCAAGGGAAAACGAGTAGAGTTTCGCAGCCCTCGCCCTGAAAACCAGCGAAACCTTTCGCCCCTTCAGGTCATGCAGATCCTTCCCCCAGGCCACCGGCTCATCCGTCAGCTCGCCCGATTTTCCCCGGAGCGTTCCCGAATGTAACTGCTTCCCCGACGAATCGATCAGCGTGACCCTGACCTTGCCCCCTTCCCGCAGGTCCGCACAACACCGTAAATCCCCACCGCTCCACGCGAACTCCCGGGTCCTCACCTCCATCGGCTGATTCGCGTCGACCGGTTCATACCCCGCCCACCCGTCCTTCCTCAGGATCGCGCGCGCGAGGCAGGATTTCCGCCAATCGAAAAAGTACCAGTCACTGGCTCCGTAATAGATCTCGATCCGGTCCTCCCGGAAAACCGGAGCGGAGGGGAAAAGAGCCCCCCAGTCGTAGGGCATGGTCCCGTAGTTCGGGTCCTTGCCGGGCGTGTTTCCTACCAAGGGCATCCCCTCGGCGATCCGGAACCACCTGACCGAGTCCGGGCTCCAGGCCAGTTCGATGTGCTGCCGCACTCCATTCCGCGACTTCATGGAGGGAAAGTTCATCACTCCCAGAAGGCCGAGAAATACCCCCCCATCCTCAAAGATCACCATGTCGTGTGCCTGCTTCTCCGGCGTCCCGGCGAGGGCGAGAGTCGACTTGGTCCACTTCACACCGTCCACGCTCTCGGTCCGCGCGATCTTTCGATTCCCCACCACTGGAATTCGGTCGTAGTGGCGTACGATTCCGACATACTTCCCGAGGCTCTGCGACCAGATCATGTTGGCATGACAATCGCTCTGGATCTCAATTTCGGGACAGGGAACCTCCGGACCCCAGCGAATTCCATCCCTTGAGAAACGCATCAATTGCAGATACCCGACCTGCGACGCATAAAAGGCCTTGTAGCGGCGCGCTGGGTCGGGGTCCCGAAGGTCCTTGTAGACACCCGCCCCGGAAGGGCCTCGCACCACGATGTTGTTCCTGCTGCTTCCCTCAAACTCAACGATTCCTAGCTCGGGCTTCACCCACTCTACTCCGTCTCTGGATGTCGCGTAGAGGATGGCCTCCTCGCGCCCGGCAGGTCGGGCCGCCATATAGTCCGTCGCCTCCGGCCTCCGCTTTTCAGGAACCGTCTTGCTCGTGCGCTCATCGACGATGAACGGGCAGTACCAGCACTTGTAGATCCTCTCCTGCTCATCCCAGAGGACATTGGGATACATGTTGTCGAAGCGCGGTTCCCACGGCCGGTCCGCCCCGAAAAGCGGATTCGCAGGGTCCTTGGAGACAGTCCCCGGAACGAGCCGTGCGTTTTTGCTGCTTTTGACGATCCGCGAATCCAGCAGGAGATACCTCTCCTCCGGGGCTGCCTGCAGGTGCCCGGCCAGGCCAAACTGCGAAACTACCGTGAGCATCCAAGGCCATGATTTGGAGAAACGCCTCATTCCGAGGGAATTCTGGATCCTCCTCCCCGGGACGGCGACCCGGATTCCCAAAAAAATCCGCCCCCTCGCCCAAACCCCGGACGTTACCCTGCGGCCCTAGACCGTCAGGGAGGCGATTGAGGAACTCTCCCCCGCCGCCACCCGCAGGAGCCTGCGAAGGACTGCAGAACGATCAAACTGCAGGGCGAAGCTCCGCGCCCGCCGCGAAAGAGAATACCTCTCCACGTTGGACATGCTCGCTGCTCGATCAAGGCAGTCCCGGAGTTGATCGACATTCCCGGCCTCATGCTCAAGACAATGGCCTCCCGTGGCCTCCGGGATTCCTCCGGTTCGAGTGGTGATCACTGGCCCGAGTCCTCCCGCCAGCATCTTCTCTGCCACTGCAATCCCGAAGGTTTCCACAAACTCCGGTCGTGGCTTGCTCGGCAGGCACCAGGCATAACACCCGTACATGAGGGCCCCTTTTTCGTCATCACTCACATCATCAAGGACTTCGATGCAGGATTCCCCGCGAACCGCTTCGCGGATCTCATCCTTCGCCGGTCCGTTCCCGCAGATGATCAACTTCTTGACCCCGTAAAGGCGACTCTGGCGATAGGCTTCCAGCAGGTCATCCACGCCCTTGGCTGGAGAAATCCTCGAAAGGAACATCAGATAGTCATCCCGTTTCAACCCGCGTGCACCCAGCACCTTCTGCACATGCACCGAATCGTCTTCGATGGAGGCGTAGGCGGCCGTATCTATCGCCGGGAAGCTGACCTCCACCTTTTCCTCCAGCAGGGACGCAAAATCCGTCCCAAGGGCCTCATCTACTTCAGCACCGGAAGCCACGATCATGTCCCGGGTATACTCGCTGACCGCAACCGGAAGGTCGTGCTCCAGGTAATTGGCAAGCACAACCTGGGCCGCGCCCGTCTGTCCTGACTTGAGGGCATTACGCACGACGTTGGTGATATCTGAACCAACCGCTTCTCCGACCGAGAACACGTTCGGAACAGCGCCAAGCACACGGAAGCTTGCGAGGGCATTCATGACAACTTGCCCATGGGGGACAAGATACAGATCCATAACCATGACCCTTCCCGGCAGGGCCCGCAGCAGGTCCACAAGTTCACCGCTAAGGGCATAGCTCAGCCGGCCATCGAGAACCTTGTAATCACCCACAGGTTCCGGCCTGCGCACCTCGATTCCGTCGGAATACACCGACACCGTTTCGCTGGGCTTCAGAGGAAGCCCGCTTTCCCTGAGGGAATCCAGCGGGTAGGTGACAATGTGGGCTGACTTCAAGCCCATCTCGATAGCCGCTTCAGCAAGATTGCGCGCCTCAGTCGAATGGCCACAGATGATGGGGTCGGCCCGGACGACAAGAACGAGATGAGAGACTTCCTGACGGCTTCCCTTGCCGGAGAAATCGTGACGGGCATGAAACTGTTCTAGCGAGACACTCATGGGGTGGTCCTACGGTCACCTCGCACTTTGCATGCCATCTTCCGCGAGAAACAAAATGATCACGAAATGAATGAGGGAGGCCTGCTCTCCGTCCCCCAGCCCGAAGGCTCGGGACCCATTTCCAATGTAAGAATCGATCCTGCGTGAAACTCACTCAGCTTGAGGTAGCTCCGCTCGAGGGCGCGCCCGTTCAACCACGCCTTCTGGACATGGATATGATCCGAGCTCCCGCCCCGGGCCTCCAGAACGAACTCGCCCCCGGTCAACTTCAGGGTGACCCGCGAAAACATCGGGCTCCCGATCAACATCACCGGCATGCCTGCGACCGGGAAAAGCCCCATCATGCTCCAGACCAGCCACGAGGACAGGCCCCCCGAATCATCATTGCCGGGCAATCCCCCCCTGCCATTCGAAAACTGGTATTGAATCACACTGCGGACCACCTCTGCCGTACGATCCGGACGGCCAGCGTAATGGTAGAGATAGGGCGCTTCCATGTCCGGCTCATTATTGAGGCCCTCGAAGTGGTGTACCGTCTCCCCGGGGAGCGGCGGAAGAAATCCGAAAAAACGGTCGAGGAGATTCACAAAAGCGTCTTCGCCGCCCGCCAGCCGGATCCTTCCCACCATGTCGGGGAGGAGTCGGAAGGAGTAATTCCAGTGTTCTCCCTCATAATAGTCCGAGTCTTCTCTCAGGAGCCCGGTTTCCTCATCATACGCATTCTCCCAGCACCTGAGAAGAGGATGACTCCGGTCATACACCCTCTGGTCCCCAAGGCGCTTCGCGAGCTGGGCGAGAGCAAAGTGCGCACACGAGAGGTCCAGGGTGTGCGAGAGCGGATGGACCACCTGGTCTCGCGCAAACTCTGCGAACCGCCCCCTGCTGACCTTCCCATCCACACTCGCCCGCCACAGAAGCCGGAGCATCTTGTCCCAGTCCGCCCGGACTCCCCTCATGTGGGCATCTCCAAGGATGATATGACACAGCCCGGTGGCCTGCTTGTCGAACCGCTCCGGCACATTGTCCATGAGATAACTCACCGGGAAAGCCCCCTCCCGCTGGGCCACCTCACCCAGAAACTCCACGAAGTTTCCGCCCCATTCCGGCCACAGGGTCATCAGGAGCGGCAACTGCGTTTTGTACTGATCCCACAGGGTCGCCAGGTCAAAGAAGAATGGCCCATCTGCCTTGCTGAAGGGGTTCTCATCCGTAAAGTCCGCCGGCTTCAGGGCCGCATGATAAAGCGCTGAATAGAACACTTCACGCAGGTCCTCATCCGCTCCCTCCACCTCGATCTTGCCCAGGACAACATCCCAGCGGCTGGCCGCTTCCCCCGCCAACTCGTCGAACCCGGCATCGGCGATTCCCGTCAGAGCCTCCACAGCGCGTTCCTCGCTCCGCAGGGAAAACCCAATCCGTAGCTCCAGGGGCTCGTCAGGTCTTCCCGCTTCAAACCAAACCCCGAACGGGGGGTTCTCTTCTCCCTCCTCAGATTCCGGTATTTCCTCGAATAACTTCGCGGGGGACTCTTTCCCCTTTAACCACAGGCCCGACCGTCTCGCCCCCCTGACCTCGATCCGGAAAAAAATCGGAATCCCTTCCATCCAGATTACTCCCTGCGCCCCGGCATCCCCGGCCAACTCCACCCGCGCGCTCCCCGGGTAACTTCGCATGCCCTCGATGAGGAGGCCTCCTGCCGAAAGATCCACCGCAACTCTCCCCCTCGCCCCAGCGGGGAACTCATAGCGGTGGACCGCGCAGCGCTGGGAACATGTGACCTCACAGGAAATGGCACTCTCCCCGAACCGCGCCGAATAATATCCCGGCCAGGCCCGCTCATCCTCGAGGGATTGACGCTTTCCCAAACCCGTGAGCCCTTCCCCCACCAGGGGGGTGGTCAGCAGGTAATTGTAATAGGCCCTGATCCGCCCCGTCCCGGACTGCTGGAAATGAGCAATGCCCAGTGCTTCATGCCTCTCGAAAGCTATCGGTGGGGAGTCCCCGGTCAGTGAAACCCCATAGCGCCCGTATCCAGTCACATATGCTCCGGAATACGCGCAGGCGGACACCATCCCAAAGGGCCCCACCGCCCCGGGATGGGTATTGCCCACCGGAGGCTTGGCTCTCCACCACTTTTCGGCCACCCCCTGCGGCTCGGGCAGCTCAGCTTCGGCCGACCCAAGAAAGGGGTCCGCCCACCTGGAGTTTCCCTTTCCTGGGTGTTTCCTCAGCATGGTCCTTGCAGCAGCCCTTCCCTGACCGCCAGAACTCCCTGAAGCAGAATGCGGTCCAAGACCCGGAAACTTGCCATAACAAGTGAATTAGATACAACCGTGGTCATGAGCAACGCGACCCGGCGCACTTTCTTCGGCGGCCTTTCCAGCGCTGCCGCAATGTCTCTCCTCCCGGGCGGCCTGCACGCCCGGCGCTCCCCTAATGAGGTCCCCAATATCGCTGCGGTAGGCGTTGGCGGCAAAGGCTGGGTCGACGCCAACGGGGCCGCCAAGCACGGAAACATCGTAGCCTTCTGCGACGTCGAGCAGAGCGGGAGCCGGAAGCGGGGCGGCTTTGCCTCTGCGGCCGAAAAGTGGCCCAAGGCCCGCCGCTACACGGATTGGCGAGTCATGCTGGAGAAGGAGAGAACCCTCGACGGACTGACCGTTTCCACCCCGGACCACATGCATGCCCCGGTCACCATGACGGCCCTGCAGCAGGGAATTGGCTGTTACACCCAGAAGCCTCTCACCCGCACCGTTTACGAGTCTCGCAAGGTTACCGCCGCTGCCGCCAAGGCCGGGGTCGCCACCCAGATGGGAAACCAGCACCACAATGGGACCAGCTACCGCAGTCTCGTCAACCTCGTCCAGAAGGGCCTGCTTGGAAAGATCAAGCACGCGCACGCCTGGTCCAATCGCCCGATCTGGCCGCAGGGCATCACGCGACCCCCGGCCATCGCAACCCCTCCCGAAACCCTCGACTGGAACCTGTGGCTCGGGGTCGCTCCCACACGGCCCTTTGCTCCGGGAGTCTATCAACCCTTCAAGTGGCGAGGCTGGTATGACTTCGGCACCGGGGCCCTTGGCGACATGGGGTGCCATATCCTCGATCCCATTTACTGGGCTCTCGAGCTGACCGCTCCCACCACCATTCTCTGCGAGGGCCCCCAGCCCAAGAAAGAGACCTTCCCCCGGACAGAACGGATTCTCTACAGGTTTCCCGGGACGGCCCGGACGGCCGGTAGAACGATCGAGGTGACCTGGCATGACGGAGGGAATCTCCCCGATCCAGCCGAATGTGACCTGCCTGCCGACACCAAGCTCCCACCGAATGGCTGTATGTTCGTCGGCGAGCAGGGCGTCGTGGTGTGTCCCCATGGTTCCGGGAAGCTCCCCCGCCTTTACCCGGAGAAGACCTTTCAAGACCTCGACTTCCAGGTGTTTCCCACCATCGACCACTACGGTCAGTGGGTGGAGGCCCTCAAGGGCGGCGACACGCCAACCTCCAGCTTCGATTATGCCGGCCCACTCTGCGAGACCGTCCTGCTCGGCTGCGTGGCCTCAAGGCTCCCCGGGGCCAGCCTGACATGGGACACGCGATCCCTGCGCTTCAAGAACAACAGTGAGGCAGATGGCTTGCTCCACCAGGAATACCGCAAGGGCTGGGAAGTGGAGGGGATCTGAGGCCGGTCCGGCAGTGCGACGGCCTTCCCGGCCGCTCAGGATCCTGTCCACTACCGGTGGCCCCTGCGGACGCCGACGAGTTGACGGATGCGGTCCGGGCATGGAACTCTAAACCCGTTCATGCGCCACTGCCTGTCATCGCTGCTGCTCAGCTGCCTCTTCTCCCTCTCGGTGCGGGCCGACTACGACAGGGACGCCCTGCCGCTCCTTGAGAAATACTGCTTCGACTGCCATGCGGACGGCTCCCGGAAGGGCGACTTCTCAATGGACAGCTTTCGCGCTCTCCCCAGCCACCTCAAGGACCATGAACACTGGCTCGCCATCTGGCGCAACGTGCGCAGTCAGATCATGCCCCCCTCCACCAAACCGCAACTCTCCTACACGGAAAAGCGCACGCTCCTCAGCTGGATCGAGCGCGAGATCTTCAAGCTCGACCCCCTCAATCCCGACCCGGGAGCGGTGACCATCCGTCGCCTCAACCGGGAGGAATACAAGAATGCGGTCTTCGATCTTCTCGGGGTGGAATACAACACCGCCGAGGCCTTTCCTCCGGACGATACCGGCTACGGGTTCGACAACATTGGAGACGTTCTGAGCATCTCTCCCATCCTGATGGAGAAGTACCTCACTGCCGCCGAAGAGGTCGTCACTCTCGCTCTCCCCAAGGGGGCCTCCGCCCAGGTCCCCCGCTTCGACATTCCGGCGGAGGCCTTCCAGGCCCGTGCGGACCCACGCGCCACCGGCCGCTGGCTGCCCTTTCGCAAGGCCCAGGTCGTCCGTGCCACCCACGAGGTCAAGTGGGACGGCGACTACCAGGTGGAACTCGAATATGCCATCAAGGGAGCCCGGGAAGCGACTGACCATGCCGCCGATCTCGAGCTCTTCGCGGGAGGAAACCGGGTCAATACTGAGCTCCTCGGCTGGGACCAGCGAGAAGTTATCCAGCTTTCCGGACAGGCCAGACTGCAGAAAGGGGCCGCCACCTTCGAGGTCGCACTCAAGCCCGGGCGCCCCCCCAGCGGCGAGGATGAGGAACTCGCCCTCGTGCTGCGCCGCATGGTCGTGCGAGGCCCCCTTGACGGCAGCCAGACCGAATACTCGAAGGGCTACCGCATGATCTTTGTCGAGGGTCCCGCGCCCGGGGAAAAGGACGCGCGTTACGCCTACGCCCGGCGCATCATGCGCAGCTTTGTGAGCCGTGCCTTCCGCAAGCCCCTCGACCGCGGAACAATCGACCGGCTCGTCCGGATCGTGGAGGAGGTCGACAAGCAACCGGGGAAGTCGTTCGAAGATGGCATCAAGCAGGCCATTGCCACATGCCTCGCCTCTCCTCGCTTTCTTTTCCGCATCGAGATACAGCCCGAGCCCGACAATCCCGGTCGAGTCGTTCGTCTGGACGAATACTCCCTCGCCGCCCGGCTGTCCTTCTTCATCTGGGGCTCTGTCCCCGATGACGAACTGCTGAGCCTCGCCTTCAACCGCCAGCTCCGCAGGAACCTGCGGGCCCAGGTTGACCGCATGCTCGCGGATCCGCGCTCGGACCGCCTCGTGAAGAATTTTGTCGGCCAGTGGCTGCAGGCCCGGGACGTGGAGACGGCCACGATGGATCCCAAGATCATTCTCGGAGTGGACACCAAACGCGAGGCGACCCGCATTTTCGACCCCCGCCTCCCCCTCGACATGCGCACCGAGACCGAGATGCTCTTCGATTTCATCCTGCGCAAGGGACGCCCCGCCGAGGAACTGATCTCCGCAAGGTACAGCTTCCTCAACGAACGCCTCGCAAAGTTCTATGGCATCCCCGGCGTGCGGGGGGAGGAATTTCGCCCCGTCGACCTCACCGAACACCCACAGCGCGGTGGAATCCTCACCCAGGGTACCTTCCTCATTGTCAGCTCCAACCCCACCCGCACGTCCCCCGTAAAGCGCGGTCTCTTCGTCCTCGACAATCTCCTCGGCACGCCCGCCCCACCCGCTCCAGGCGACGTTCCGGCGCTCGAGAAGGCCGAGACTCCCAGTAAGACCCCCACAATGCGGGAAATGATGGAAGTACACCGCGTCAATCCCAATTGCCGGGGATGCCATGCCCGCATGGACCCCATCGGGCTCGCCCTCGAAAACTTCAACGCACTCGGCCAGTTTCGGTCCCGGGAGAATGGGAAGCCCATCGACGCGTCCGGCAAGCTCCTGACCGGGGAACGCTTCGACGACATCGCCGGCCTCAAACGCATTCTCTCCTCCCGTCGCCGCGAGGATTTTTACCGCTGCCTGTCCGAGAAGCTTCTCACCTTCGCGACCGGACGCGGGGTCGAGTATTATGACGCTCCAACCGTCAACCAGCTGGTCCGGCACCTCGAGCGCAACAACGGGGACCTCCGCGAGTTAATCCACGGAATCACCGAAAGCGCCCCCTTCCAGAAGCGACGCGGCACACGCTAGGGCGGGAGGCCCGGCCCCCCTTTCCTGTGCCCATCCGAAGGACCCCTCGGGAGCTCTACAGACCCCTCGCCGCCGCCGATTGGAACTTCCAGCGAACCACGGCCATCGCAAGCCCCAGCAGCATGCCCACCCCGAAGCCCATCACGTGGGCCAGGACATCGACCCGCGAGTTGGGGTCGCCACCTCCCGCGCCAAACCACCCGAGCAGGATGGAGCCAGCGATGACGGGCAGCACCGCACCGCCCAGCTTGCGTACGGAACGGGCTTGCCAGGCAACCGAGGAACTCGCGCCCACCAGGAGACCAAGGGCTCCGAACGTCGCGGTGGAAGCGCCCAGCGAAAGGTGAGGGTCCGGGTAATGAATCCAAGAAGTCGCAATATTTCCCAGCGTGCCGCACCCGAGGATCGCCACCCACCCTGAAACCGGCCCGAGCGTATGCGCCACGAAGACGCAGAAAGTTCCCCCGATCAGCAGATTTCCGATCAGGTGGGGTAGATCCGTGTGCAGAAAGAGGGATGTAAAGGCACGGTACCACTCTCCGTGCGCAAACATCCCCCGGCTCGAACTGCAGAATTCATTCTCGATGGTCTCGGTCTGGTTCATGAAGACGAAGACCAGGACGAGGGCCCAGAGCAGAACCAGTTCC
Organism: uncultured Roseibacillus sp.; assembly: GCA_963935445.1. GTDB lineage: Bacteria > Verrucomicrobiota > Verrucomicrobiia > Verrucomicrobiales > Akkermansiaceae > Roseibacillus_B. Next base: position 1,647 of record CAWWCX010000033.1, on the reverse strand, counting down.
ACCCCGGATCTGTAGAGCGGGATTTCCGGGCGACTATCCCGCGGGAGAGCCTGCTCCGCGGCATACAGCCGGAATTCCTCTTCGATCGCCACCAGGAAAGCTCGCTCGGCATAAAGCCCATAGCGCCTGCCCTCCGCCTCCATTCGCATCCAGCAGTCCAGGTTCATGGCCAAGACCACCAAGGCATATTCGTTGGCCTCTGGCAGGGAGTCAAATTCTCCTACCAGAGCCAACGCGCCTTCCTCAATGGCATGTTCCATCTCCATCACGCATCCCCAGTATGAAGCGAAATCACCCCGACGCAACCAAGCCTCCGGTAGAAACGAGGACCTTGCCCAGCTTCACATTCCGCTCGCCTCCCTGCGGGATCTCGTACTCGATACCATCCACAATGCGCGCCCTCGCCTTCCTCGTCCTCGTCCTGCTGTCTCCAAGTGCCTTCACCAAGCCACGGCTCCTCGTCCTCACCGACATCACCAATGAACCTGACGACGAACAGTCGATGGTGCGACTTCTCTGCTACGCCAACGATCTTGAGATCGAGGGCCTGATTGCAACCACCTCCTGCTGGCTCCGCAACCGTACCGCCCCGGAAAAAATCGTGGAGCGTATCGAAGCCTACCGGAAGGTCCGCAACAACTTCCTCGTCCATGCCGGGGGCTGGCCCGAGGCCGATGCCCTCCTCCAGCTCGTCAAGCGCGGTGTCCCGCGGTTCGGCATGGAGGGAGTTGGTGAAGGCCACGACTCGACTGGTTCCGAGCACATCATCGCGGTGGTCGATCGCGACGACCCCCGGCCAGTCTACGTCTCGGTCTGGGGTGGGGCCAACTGCCTCGCGCAGGCCCTCTGGAAAGTCAGCAACACCCGCAGCGCAGGCGAGCTCGCACAGTTCGTGAAGAAGCTCCGGGTCTACAGCATTTCCGACCAGGACGACGCCGGACCGTGGATGCGAAACGCCTTTCCCGAACTCTTCTATATCGTGAGCCCCGGACACGAGGAAGGCCAGGGCGGCTCCTACCATTACGCCACCTGGGTGGGAATCTCCGGCGACAAGTATCACGGTCGTTTCCGGGGCCCCGACTTCTCCCTCGTCGACAACCCCTGGCTTGACCGACACATCCGGAAAAATCATGGCCCGCTTGGTGCCCTCCACCCGCACACCAAGTATCTCATGGAAGGCGACACCCCCTCTTTCTTCTGGGTCATTCCCAACGGCCTCAACGAACCGGAACACCCGGACTGGGGTGGGTGGGGAGGCCGCTACGAACTCTACACCGCACCCCCCAAGCGCTACTACCATGAACCCGAAACCCGCCCGATCTGGACCAATGCGATGGACGAGGTGAAAGGGGCCGATGGCCTGTGGTATACGAGCAATCACGCCACTATCTGGCGCTGGCGGGAGGAGTATCAGCACGACTTCGCAGCCCGTGTCGACTGGAGCAACTCACCGGTCTTCGAGGATGCCAATCACCCTCCCTCCGTGGTGGTCAACGGAGACCGCAGCAGGAAAACTTTGCACCTCACTGCTGCACCGGGACAGGAGGTCCGCTTCGATGCCAGCGCCACCACCGACCCGGATCATGACGACCTCACCTATCACTGGTATCCTTACCGCGAGGCCGGGACCTTTCCCCTGACCATCCA
>CAWWCX010000032.1:0-18548 GCA_963935445.1 uncultured Roseibacillus sp. | reverse complement strand
ATCTAGTACGGTCTCGTGGGCTCGGAGATGTGTATAAGAGACAGCCACCTCCTCCACCCCCTCGCAAGCAGGAGGATCCAGGATCGCTGAGCCCAGAAGAACAGCTCCGCCGCTACGAGGAGTCACTGAAGAATGACGACTGGGGCCATCAGCCCTGTTGAAAAGACGCCTCTCTCCCCAATGAGCCGGATGCTTTCCGACGCTCCACTTGGTGATCTCCCTCCTCACACGGTCTCCATGCTCCAGGACGAGGAGAATCGGCAACCAACCCTCTATTCCGGCGCCACGTTCAACCCGGTGCCTGCCCACCGCAAGCACTCGCTCCTTGCCACTGCCTTCCTGCTCCGGCATCGTCCGCCCTCGCATGAAAACGCGCACACTTGGTGAAAACGGATTCGAAGTAGGGGAGATCGGCCTGGGATGCTGGCAACTCGGCGGTGTCGACTTCGGTCCTCTCGATGCCGAAGAGGCGCACCACATCCTCCTTGCAGCCAGAGACAGCGGTTCCAATTTCTTTGATACTGCCAACGTATACGGCGCAGGTCGCAGCGAAGAGTTGATCGGCCGCTTCCTGCGCGATCACGGCCCGGGGATCACCGTAGCCTCCAAGACCGGCCGCGAGGTCTATCCCGACGGATACAGTGAGGCCAACCTGCGCAAGTCGATTCTGGACACCAATGAGAAACTGGGCCTGGAATGCCTCGACCTCCTGCAACTGCATTGTATTCCACACGAGGTCCTTCAGGAAGGGGCAATCTTCGACTGGCTCAGGGGCCTCAAGTCCGAAGGCCTTATCAAGGAATTCGGGGCCAGCGTCGAAAGCGTGGAGGAAGGGCTGACCTGCCTTGCGCACGAGGACCTTCTCTCTCTTCAGGTCATCTTCAATCCCCTCCGCCAAAAACTTGTCGAAGAACTCCTGCCCCGGGCGGCTGAAGGCGGCGTAGGCATCATTGCCCGGCTGCCCCTCGCGAGCGGACTGCTTACCGGAAAGTTCAGCGCCGGAACAACCTTCGGAGCGGGAGATCACCGCAATTACAACCGTGACGGCGCATGCTTCAACGTAGGGGAGACCTTTGCAGGGCTACCATTCGCCAAGGGCGTCGAACTCGTGGACCAGATTCGCGAACTTGTCCCGGAAGGGATGACCATGGCACAGATGAGCCAGAGATGGATTCTCGATTTCGAGGCTGTTTCGGTCATCATTCCAGGTGCCAGCTCGGCCCGGCAGGCCTGCGAAAACGCGACCGTCTCCGACCTCCCCCCTCTCCCCAGTGACCTGCACGATGCGCTCCGCAAATTCTACCAGCAGGAGGTGCACTCCCACATCCGGGGCCCTTATTGAAGGCTGTGGAGAGGCCGGGGATGTTCCGGCAGCCAACCGGACGACAATCGCATGAGAACCCTACCAAGCTACAGACATATCCTGCCAATCGCTCTCCTTGGCCTGTCTCTCCACCACTCCCAGGCTGATTCGCGAAAGTCACTCATCATTGAGGTCGCCCCCGAAGGCTTTCATGCCTCCAGGGCAGATATTCTGGCAGTCTGCCGTTCGGCCGCGGACCAGCTGCTCGCCCACATGGACGACCTCGAGAAAACAACGGTAGCTGTCAGCCGGGGGCAGCATGGTCCGATCGCGCTTTTCAAGCGCGGGAGCAAAGGGGAGTACCAGGTCCGCCTCGACACCGGTAAAACATACTGGGCTCAGTATTCCTATCAGTTCGCCCACGAGATCTGCCACGTCCTTTGTCGATACGAGAACGACTATACCGGCAATCTCTGGTTCGAAGAAACCCTCTGCGAAGTCGCCTCCCTGTTTTGTCTCCGTCGGATGTCGGTGGAGTGGCGGAGAAACGCGCCTTACGATAACTGGAAAAGTTTCGCTCCATCCCTTCGAGACTATACGGACGATATTGCACGCAAGCGGGCCGATTACCTCGAGATCGTAGAGACCGGACTACCGGCCTACTACCGCCAGCATGCCGGGCATTTTAAGGACAATCCCACCGACCGCGCCAAAAATGGCGCGATGGCGCTGATCCTCCTGGCAGCCTTCGAGCGCCAGCCTCGTCACTGGAATGCGATTCGCTGGTTGAACTCCTCGCCATCCCCGGAAGGAGAATCCTTCGAGCAGTATCTCGATAAGTGGTACAGGGCGGTGCCCGCAAAGCATGCCGGATTCATCCAGTCCCTCGCAGCCCTGTATGGAGTTCCGCTGAAACCACGGGATGCGACCGCTCGCTGAGTCCAGTCCGGACCACCAAACTTACCCCGGGCCTTTCCCTTACTCCCCGCAGGCAGGATCAGGGGACCCTGCCCGCTCCCGCTTTATTCTCTTCGAAGCGAACCGGAGGAGCGTGAATGATCCGGAACTCTCCCGAGGTCGCAAACGGCGGTGCGCCGGCTACAAGGAAGTCTCCGTCGGGTGAAAACCGCAGGTGGGCAAGACTGGACCCGACTTCCTCGATGGCCATCAATTCCCGCTGGGATGCGACATTCCAGAGCCGCAGTGTCCCATCCGCACTGGAGGATGCCAGCGTGCGCCCATCCGGAGAAAAGGCCACTGACCAGATCGACTGTTTGTGCCCCGGCAAGGTCCCAAGATGCTCACCGGTCACCGCATTCCACAGGCTCACCGCATTCTCGAAATCGTCAATTCCGTATGTCATGGCAAGAAGTCCTCCGTCCGGGGAAAGGGCCACACTCGAGCCGAACGACTGCCCGCCGTGTTCAATCCGCACCCGCACCGTCCTCGTCTTCGTGTTCCAGACGGTGCTGTGACCCTCTCTGGAAACGGTAACCAGTGTTTCGCCATCGGCCGAGAACAGGGCCCGCCGACCTGAGATTCGCATCAGGGGACGGGATGGGTCCCCCATCTCCCACCATGCCAGGTCATCGCGCCATCCAACCGTAACCATGGTGGAGGCATCCGGCGCAAGCACAAGCTGGTCCAACCGACTGTTCCCGCTGCTGAACTCCCGGGTCGCCGCGTCCTCACCAAGCCTTTTCACCCTCACGACTCCTCCCGGCATTGCTTCGGCCAGCACCGTCAAGTCATCCGCAAGCGCAACCACATGCCGGCTATAACGTGAGTCGGAAGAAGCGACATCAAGTCGATGTACGACCTTTCTTGTTTGCAGGTTGATGATCGCTACATTTCCGTCCCGGTTCAGCGCGCCTACGTATCGACTATCCCTCGTAAAGCTGAGTGGGACCCACTGTCCTGCGATAGGCTCTGCCTCGGCTGCTACCCGGCTCGGCCAGATCTTGACTTCCCCGTCCTTGCTGCCGCTGGCAATCAGGTCTCCGGCCGGAGAAAGCGCGGTGGACCAGACTTCACCTCGATGCCCATGCAAGGTGCGCATCAGCCGGCGGGGCTCCACTTCCCAGACCCGGACCGAGTGATCCCAGCTGCTCGAGGAGAGGAGACCACCCTCCCGATCATAGGCTAGGGACGTAATCATTCCCGAATGCCCTTTGTCAGCGGGACTGTCCGGGAGCATCCCAAGCTCGGCCCCGCTCCCTGCATCCCAGATCCCCAGGTAAAACACACCTCGTTCGGATTTTTCGACATGGGGGGCGAGCACCGTGTCTCCGTCCCCAAGGAAAACGACTCTTGTCCCGCCCGGAAATATACCCTGCAAGGGCACTGCAGAGTCGTGCAGCACGGTTCGACGCTCTTCATCCAGCGACCAGAGAACGACACCCTCATGCGACCCGGTTGCCAGAATTCTCCCATCCGGAGAAAAGGCCAAAGGCCCATGCACATCCGGCAGGCGCCGGATCGGTTGCCATTCGCTGGTATCCCACAGGGTCACTGCTCCGCGTCCACTGGTGGCCAGGACCCCTCCCGTGGGAGACAGGGCCGCCGCCCCACCCTGATCACCCATCTGCTGTCCGAGATCCCCGCTTTCGAGATGATACACCACCGTCCCACCCCGGTTGCAGACCACCAGCTCATCCCCGTCCGGCAGGAAACACAGGGAACTGGCGGGCCCTGCCACCGAGGTTCTCAGCTGGTTCGCAAGAACATCCCAGACCAGCACATCGTCCTCCGTGCCTACCGCGAGCAAATCGCCATCCTGAGAAAAAGCCAGCGCGAGAATTGGGCTCTCCTGCTGCGGCAGTGTCCGGTGAGGCTCCCCCAGGCAGCGGGAAGCAAGATAACGCCACTCAAACCCCCGCAACTCACCCTGAGGATCCGAGAGCAACTGACGTTCCAGCAATTGCAATGCCTTGGCAATGTGCCCGTCCTCAACCGCATTGTAGCCGACGTTGATATCAGCCACATATTCATGAAGACGCGCGGTGGTCTCACTTCGGATTGCCTCCTCGCGTTCACGAAGGGCGCTCACGTGGGCCATGGATTGCTGCCGGTGTGCCTTCCGCATTTCCCGCTCAGCCCGGGTAGCACGCAAGGCCTGCCCCGCACTCACGAAGACTCCCGTAACCAGACTCGCAAGCAGAAGAACCGCCGCGGTCACCACCGCCCTGTTCCGACGCACGAACTTACGCACGCGATCATAGGCCGTCGGACGGCTGGCGGCCACCGGCAACCCCTGAAGGTAGCGCTCGAGGTCGGCGGCAAATTCACTCGCTCCCCCATAACGCCTGCCACGCTCCCTCTCGAGTGCCTTCATGACAATCCAGTCCAGATCACCCCGAACCTCCGCTGCCAGCCTTCCGATTCCGCTGCTCCGGGCCATCCCTATTCGGGACCGGTCCTCAACCCGCGAGTGACGCAACTTCAACGATGGCCGATAAGGCTCAGTGTCCCACAAGGCCTGTCGCAGTTCATCAATCCCTGCCTCCTTCACCCTCGTCCCGTCCAGCGGGGTGTAACTGGTCAACAACTCGTAAAGAAGCACTCCGAGTGAATACACATCACTGCGCGTGTCCACATCGACCCGACCACGCTCAGACTGCTCGGGACTCATGTAGGCGGGGGTCCCTATCAACGTCTCGTTCAAGGTAACGAGAACCTCTCCCTCGAGTGGATCGATGGCCTTGGCCACGCCAAAGTCGATCACCTTGGGAACAAGCTCTCCATCCTGTTGCGCCACGAGAATATTGGAAGGCTTGAGGTCGCGGTGAATAATCCCCTTCTGGTGGGCATGCTCCACGGCCCGGCATACCTTGATAAAAAGGCCAACGCGCTCATTGATCGAGAGGCTGTTGACGTCGCAGTAGGCCGTGATCGGTTCTCCCTCCACGAAGTCCATTACGAAGTAGGGACGCCCATCCGGGCTCGCCCCTGCTCCCAGGACCTTTGCGATGTGGGGGTGATCCATCACCGCCAGCGATTGCCGCTCGGCCTCGAAACGCTTGATTACGCTGCGGGAGTCCATCCCGAGTTTCAGGATCTTGAGCGCGACCGTCCGCCGCACAGGGTCCTGCTGCTCTGCCCGGTAGACCGAACCCCCTCCCCCTTCTCCGACCAGTTCCACAAGCCGGTAGGGCCCAATTTGATCACCGGGACGCTCTCCCGGAAGCTCTCTCCAGTCCTCCCAGCCTGCTCCGCGCGTCTGGTCTGTCACTGCCGGCCGCTCAAGAAAATCCCCCGTCCGGGTCGACGCTTCAAGAAGGGCTTCCACTTTCGCCTTCAGATCCGCATTCCCGTTACATTCGCTCTCCAGCAACCGGGCGCGCGCCGCCTCATCTGCACACGCAAGCGCCGCGGTAAAAATCTCCCGGGCACTCTTGGCTGTTTGAATCCCTTCTGTGCGATTACGGCTCACGGTCGCGGTCGTCTCTCATTATTGCTGCGGAAGTGTTTCACCGCCTCCCGGAAGTTGCGGGAGCAAGATAGCATGGCAACTCCCTTGATGCGCGATTTTGTCGGGCCGCCCGCAAACATCGTCCCAAGGTCGCATTTTCCGGCCTCCAGGTCTTCTCTTTCCGCTGGTTCATTGACAGTGCTTTTCACATATCGGAAGCTTTCCATGGCGTGGACAATGTAACTCGGATTCTCGGCCGCATTGAGAACGGTGAGTCCACGGCGGAGGAGCTTCTCCCCGCCGTCTATCAAGAACTACGCCGACTGGCCTACCGCAAAATGGCCGGCGAGCGGGCGGGCCATACCCTCCAGGCCACAGCCCTCGTCCACGAGGCGTGGCTTCGACTCGATGGCGGCTCTGGCACCAGCTGGAAAAACCGTAATCACTTCTTCGGAGCCGCCGCCGAGGCGATGCGGCGAATCCTGGTCGACCACGCCCGGAAGCAGAACAGTCAGAAAAGAGGGGCCGGCGTCGCCAAGGTCGAACTCGACACCATCGAACCACTGATTGTTGTCAACGCCCCAGCGGAGGAGCTGCTCGCCGTACACGAGGCCCTTGCCCAACTCGAGACTGAAGACTCCCAGGTCGCCGAGCTGGTCAAGCTCCGCTACTTCGTAGGCATGACGATGGAAGAGGCAGCCGAGGCCCTCGAGCTCAAGAAGCGCACCGCCGAAGCTCTCTGGACCTACGCAAAAGCCTGGCTTCATCGCGAAATCAACAATCCTTCCTGACGCACCATTTGCCAGAAATTCAACGGACCGACGCTCCGAAATATACCACCCTCCGTGTTCACCCTCTACCTCATCCGCCCATGAAACCACTCAGCCTTCACGCCCTATGGCTCCTCATCGCGGCCGCCGCATTCCTTTTTGGCCGTTCCGGAGTTCCCTCCACCTCTGCTGACGGGGAATCCCGCGATCAGGCAGGGTCTGTAAAAAACACCGCGAAGAGCTCGGGGAATTACACGGCGTCCAATCGAGCCGGCAGGGCAAACTATCGTTCTTCTACCCCTCGCAGCCGAGACGGCTCCGGAGTAACCGTGGATGCGTTCCTCAACGAGAATGATCCCCTCCTCGCCAACAAACTCTTTGCCGACCTGATCCTCGGAATGGATGCTTCCAATGCGGAGCGCATATTTGACTCCCTCCGCGACGGACGCACCACGACCTCCGGCGCCCAGATGGCCCTCTTCCTCAGAGCCTGGGGCCAACTGGACGGCGCCTCTGCCATGGAGGCTGTCAGCAAACTGGGACGCGATCCCCGTCGCCGGGCCGAAGCAGGAATCGCAGCAATCACAGGCTGGGCCAGCACGGACCCTGAAGGGGCGAAGGCGCACCTTGACGGTCTGGACAACCAGCTGGAACGGGGCGTCCTTGCCCAGGGTATCGTCAACGGGCTTGCGAACACCGATCCGGGGGCAGCGACCGAATTCGTGCTGGAACTCGAGAAGTCTCAGAGGGAGAACATCGGGAGCACGGACCGCGCGGGCGGCGCACGACAATGGCTCGAACGAGGGCGTGCCTACGCCTACGACCGTCAACTCGACACGATCGCCAACGCCCAGATCGAGCGCGGGATGAATACCGCAACCAACTGGGCGGAAGGCCTCCCCGATGGGGCCATCAAGGCCTCTGCCTTCGACCGTGTAGCGGAACGCTACGCAAAGGAAAACCCCACCGCTGCGGCTGAGTGGGTCAGGAGCCATGCCGAACACAACTATGCCGAGCGGGCCGTCCGCGAAGTCGCGGAGGAACTCAGCCGGGAGAATCCCGAGGAAGCCGTCCGCTGGCTCGCTGACCTGCCCCGTGAGACCCAATCCCGGGCCATCCATCAGTCCATGGAACGATGGGCCCGCGAAGACCCCGTCGCGGCCGGCAATTTCCTTCGGGACATGGACCCCTCCGACTCTCGTGACGCCGCTGTTCGCAGTTATGCGAACGAGGTAGACGGAACCGATCCGGGCATGGCCGCCGAGTGGGCCGGAAGCATCGCAAACGAGGAGATTCGCTCAGAGGCCCTGAATGGCGTCGCCCGCTCCTGGATTCGGAAGAATCCCGAGGAAGCCCGCGCCTGGCTTCCCAACAGCGGACTCTCGGCGGATCAGCAGGAGCGGGTCATTCGCGAAGCCGACCGGCGGGAGCAGTTCAGGGAGCGGTTTCGCGGCCGCAGCCCGGGTGATGGCCGTTCTGATCCGGACCAGTAAATCGCCTACTCCCGCCACTTCTCCTTCCAGGCGGGATACTCCCGTTCCAAAAGACGGGCCGGCCAGCGTCCCCCGATCCACCCGTGCCCGACCCGGTGCTTGTGACTCAGCGCGGCAAGCTGGTAATGCACCGTGCCTTCCTCGATATAGAGCACCCGGTTGCTGCCAATCTCGTAATAGCGCCCCCAGATCGGAGGGGCACTGGCATCTTCAACCAACCTCCGATCCACGCCCCCGGGCAGGGTTGCATCAGTCACCGTTACGAGGCGTTTTCCAGTGACCTTGACTTCATCAAACCAGGCTGCTGCACCAGCGACGGCCTGCCTGATTGCCGGAGAAGGGTTATCGATACTCATCAGGTATCGAACAATCTCCACACTCTCTGCCGACACAATCGAGGGGACCTCTGAAATCCTGCCCCAGGCCGGCCTCAAGGTTTCCGCATCATATTGCTGAGCCCACGCCGTCCTCTTCCCGGAAACCACCAACTGACATCGGAGGATGCACTTCCTGCCCCTGTTCACCGCTTCTCGACACCGGCGCCGCAGGGCGTCTTCCGCAAGATCAAAGGGAGCCCTCCGACTGGCCACATCATCAAGAACCCAGATGGCCCCGGTCATCGCACTGTCATTGAAGGTGACCCCGTCACTGTACCCTCCGCGCAGGGGATAAAACTGCGGCCAGCCGCCATTGGAATACTGCGCCTCAAGAAGGTATTCGCATCCACGGAGAAACCCGGCCTTGAACCTCTCTTCCTTGGTAGCCGCATACACCCGGGCCAGAAACCTCATTTGGGTGTAGGTCGCCTCGTTATCAAGGGTGCATTGGTGATCTCGTTTCGAGCGCAATCTCTCTTTCTGCTCCTCGGTCAGGACACTGACCATATGTCTGCTCATCCTCCTCGAATCGATCTTGTCCCACCCTCCAATCTCCGCCTGGAAAAGCAGGAAATTGCCCGCAACCCTGATTGCTTCCGTGCTTTTGTAAAACAAAGGGTCCTGCTCATGAACCACCTGCCTCCAGGTGATGCGGTCAGGCTCCTGAGCATGAGCAATCCCACACAGGATCCAAGGCAGCACCACCATGGCACACTCTCTCATTCTCATCTGAAGCCTCCGCAGGGGTCCCCTCTCCAAAAAAAACCCCGTGGCGTTGCCACCACGGGGTCAGAATCTTTCACCGGGAAAGGAACCCTATTCGGTCTTGATGCCCATGTTCACATCACACTCTTTCACGCTCTTCTTGAACTCATCTACCGCAGCAGGGGTCACCTTGGTCTGCCAGAGATAGAGTTTCTTGAGATTCTTCAAGGCTGCAAGTTTGCTCAAACCCGCATCAGTGACACCTGTTCCGTAAAGATTAAGATACTCCAGGTCGTTCAATCCCTTGATCGCATCGAGACCCGCATCCGTGATTCCGGTTCCATTCAACCACAGTCGCTTGAGCTTGGGCATCTTGCTCAGGTTCGCCACACCGGCGTCCGTGATTGAAGTCGCACCCAGATTCACGTCGACCAGTCCTCCACTGACCGGAGCAAGCTTGGCAAGGTGCTCGTCCTTGAAATCCTTACGCATGCTGACCGCTGTAAATGTCAGGTCACTATCCTGCTGAGAAAGGAAACCGATCGCATTCGGAAAACTCTCGGACACCTGGGCAATCGGCCCTTCAAGAGCCTTTCGATCCGCCTCAAGCTTCGCCGCACTGGCATCCGCCGCAGCAAACTCCTTGGCCAGTGCACTCTTGACGAGATCGTCGGTCGGAATCTTCCCCACGGCCGCAATGATGTCGGCAGGAGCACCCGCATCCTTCATGCTCTTTCCTGCCGGCAGGTTTGCCTTGATCCACCACTCGAGAACCTTCAACTCGTGCTCCTCAACCTGCGGCTTACCCTCTGGCGGCATGTGATCATCATCATCATGAGGGAGCCTGATGCGCTCGATCATGAGACTCTCCTCCACGTTGCCGGCAACCGCGGCCGGCGCCTCATCACCACCCTTCTTGATTTCGTCAAGCGTGGTCAGCACCAGCTTCCCCTTGATCTTCTTTTTGCCACTGGGGTTGTCGGCCGCATCGGCATGACACTGGTAACACTTGGCCCGGAGGATCGGCACAATCACCTCCTTGTAGGCGGCCCTTTCCGCAGCTGGCTTGGCCGCGACCGGTTCAAGGAGGAGAAGGCTCCCCGCTGTAATCGCGAGGACGGCTGGAATTCGGATCTTCTGAATCATGGGAATACTGATCGGACAATACGCTGTTGCCAGGAGGAGCTTTCACCCGGCACACCGACATGCCAGCACTTCCCCACGCGGCAAACAACGGAAAACTGGAGAACCTGCGTCGCCTCTTCACAGGAGCGCCCCCTAGGGGCCCTGCTTCCCGCCCCTTGACACCTTGGCGTTGCGAGCCGACACGGACTCCCTCCAACCCAGCACCTTGCGCGGATTGACCCCGAGCACCTTCAGCGCAAGTAAAAACACAAGTCCCGCCACTCCCTCGTCGACAAAGGGAAGCGGATCCGGGGTGGGCCCCATCACAAGAAGGTAGCAACCGGACAAAACAGCGAGCAGGAGGGCCACAAGGCGCTTCATAGCAGCAGCTTGACGTTCATCGCCCGACTGGCAATCCCGGACCGGGGAATTCAGGAAAGGTCACGGAACCGTCTCCTCAATCACTCCTCCTGCTCGGCTTCAGGCTCTCCCCCGTGGCTCAGGATGAACTGCAAATCATCCAGGCCAAGGTTACTGGCAAACCCTTCGTCCCCGAGGACATTGGTGACCAGAGCCGTCTTCTGGTGTTGCAGGACCCGGATCTTCTCCTCCACCGAGTCGCGGGTCAGGAGGCGGTATGCGATCACCTTGTTCTTCTGCCCGATTCGGTGTGTCCGGTCGATAGCCTGATTCTCCACCGCCGGGTTCCACCACGGATCGTAGAGGATGACATAGGAAGCGGAGGTAAGGTTGAGACCAGATCCCCCTGCCTTCAGGGAGAGCAGGAATACCGAGGGATCCTTGCTGGTCTGGAACTTCTCGATCTCGCCCTTCCGGTCCTTGGTCTGGCCCGTGAGGTAATTGAAAGGCCGACTATCCACCTCCAACTGCGTCCGGATGATTTCGAGCATCGACACGAACTGGGAGAAGACGAGGACCTTGTGGCCCTCCTCCCGCAACTGGTCGAGAAGATAGAAGAGAGCGGTCAGCTTCGCACTCTCTTCCTTGAGATACTTCGGATCGATCAAGCCGGGATGACAGCAGATCTGCCTCAATCGCATGAGGCCTTGCAGGATGGCAAAGCTGTTCTTTTTAACAGCCTCGTCGGAATCCAGTCCGAGCAACGCCTTCTGGATTCGTTTCAGTTCCGCCTTGTACATCTCCATCTGGATCCCGTCCATGTTGGCGTAGACCTCCTCTTCCGTTCGTGGAGGAAGGTCCTTGGCGACCTGGCCTTTCGTCCGGCGCAGCAGGAAAGGACGCAATCGCGCCGCAAGCCTGTTCTGTGAATTGGGATCCTTGCGCTTGTCGAAACGCTTCTTGAAGTAAGCGCGTGAACCAAGCACCCCGGGCATTGCAAAAGCCATCAGTGACCACATGTCCATGAGGCGGTTCTCGATCGGCGTTCCCGTAAGGACGAGACGGTTCTCGGCATCAAGCTCGCGCGCGCACTTGGCCGCTTTCGAATCAGGATTCTTGATCTGCTGGCCCTCATCCAGGATGACAACCAACCACTTGACCTTGTTCAGGTCATCTCCGCCCACCCGCAATTGGGCATAGTTGAGAACAAGCACGTCCAACTCGCTCCGGAGGGCGTCCAGGTCGAGCTGGTCACGACTCCTGAGCACCTGCACCTTCAGATCCGGAGCAAAGCGCGCGGCCTCCATCGCCCACACATCGAGAACCGATTTCGGACACACCACGAGGGCCGGCATGTGCTTCCCCTGCTCCTTGGCAAGTCTGCGCAACCAGAGGACATATGTGATACTCTGGATCGTCTTACCCAAGCCCATGTCATCGGCCAGAATTCCACCGAAGCGATTCGTCGCGAGATATGCGAGAAAGTTGAACCCATCAACCTGATATGGCCGAAGATCAGCCTGCAATTCATCCGGAACCTCCGGTTCGACCTCAATTTTGATCTCCTTCGCACTGTCCTTGATGCGCTTCCATGCCTTCGGGTCAAACACCTCGGCCGCCTTGGGATCCGCAAGCTGCATGGCGTGCATCCTGTGGGTGTCTCCTGAGAGATCGAAGGGATCAAGGCCAAGCCTGGTTACCGCATCCCGCTGGTCGGGATCCAGCTTGATCTCGAGACGCATCCAGGACCCATCGTCCATCCGGACGTAGCCCCCCCGGGCAGCCACCAGTTGACGGATCTGCGCCTTGCTCAGATTTACACCTTCCACATCGATAACCACCCGGAGATCGAACCAGTCGATCTCCTGGTTCACCACCTCGAAGCGAACCGCCGCCGATACCGGGTCAGCAAGGATTGTCCGCAACTTGCCGTCCATCTCGATCACGATCGAGTCCGGCATCTTCTCATTCCACTCCGCGAACTTCTCCGGAAACTGCTTCGTGATACGCGTCTTGAAGGCGTCCAGCTTCTCATCATAGGAGAGTCCCAGCTCGGCCAGGAGATCCGGGACCGGATACAGTTTTTCCCGGGCAAAGCGCAGGAGCTGCTTCCCTCGAACCGGTTTCTGCTCGACCAGTTCCCAGCCGCCCTTGACCAGCTTCTCACTACGGCGCTCCTTCTTCTCGAGGGCCGCAACATCAATCACGAGATGCTCGGTCTCAGCTGCCGTCAAACCCTGCATGATCTTCATTTCGAAGCGCGGGTAGAGATCAAGATCCACCACCCGGCGGCGCATTGATTCCGGCAGCCTTGCGCCTATCTTACGGAGAAACTCCACTCCCTCGAGGCTGTCGATCACAGTCTTGGGTATGAGATAGCGCGGCATCACCTCTGTCTCCTCCAGCCAACGCGGGGGCCCCGGAAACACGGTTTCATCAGACTGATAGAGCTCTTCCCGGCCCGGAAGCAACCGGACGGAGTGGGAGACATTCTCCCCTCCCTTGGTGACCAGTTGCAGCGCAAAGCAATTGGGGTTGGCAGGATCGTCCTCGCACACCCACTTGAGCGGCTCCTTCACTACCTTGAACTCCCGGGCGTCAAGATTGACCAGCCGGCTGCTCAACGAGGCCTGACAGAACATCTGGTTGAGAAAGCGACAAGAAACCTCCTCGTCGAGATCGAGCCCCGTTTCACCGCTCTCCGCATAGAAACTGAGGAAGTGCTCCCAGAGGATCTGGCTCGCCTCGTCCACCCGAAGGGCCGAGTCCCGGTATAAATCAAGCAGCCGCTCAATCTCCTGCTTCTCGCGCAGCGCGTACCATTCCCCGTCGTTCTCCCGAGCTTCGATACGCGCTTCGTTGATTGTCGAGACCAGCCGGAACTCAGCCTGGAGGGGCCCCAGTTGCGGAGGCCTCTCGTTGACCCTCTCAATCCGGTCATACCACCCCGCAATCTCGCGCTCCTGCTCCCAGTCACTCATCTTGCGCTGCACCGCACCAAGGTCGGTGATCGCATTCATGAATTCCGGGTAGTTCAGCTTGCGCTTGTAAAACGCGTAGGCGATGTAATTCCAGAACTCGATGATATCTCCCGGGGGCACGGGCCAGAGCTCCAGTGGCTCATAGCTGTTGATTTCCCATCGTGGACTGAGGCGGACCATGTCGTGATCGTGAATTTCGCCCTCGATCACGTAGCGCCGGTAGCGCTTTTCCACCTTGCTGACGAAATCAGCCTCCTTGTCATCGATTTCACGGTCGAGCTTATCCTCGATCAGGTCAGTAACGGGGGTGTCATCAAACTCATTGGGCGACTCGGGAAGATCCTCGCCCCGATGCATCCGCTCCAGCATCGTCGCATACATGGCCGCACCAGCGATATCCTCATCCTCCTCCGTACAGTTTCCGAACCAGCGGTTACCCTGCAAACGCAGGGTGGTGCGCTGTTTGCCGTTCTTGTCCTCCACCCTTCCCTGGATGAACAGGTGATTCCCGAAGATCTGCGTGACCGCACCGTCCTGCTGCAGCTTTTCTCCCCGCTTGCGCACCTTTTCGGGAAAGCCGTTCAAAAAATTCAGCGTCGCGCGATCCGGATTCAGCGCGGACATTGTGGATTCTGTCATAATGGGTTACCTCTGGAACCTGTTAAAGACCGGTGAGACATCCCCCGGGGGGGACTCGACGGGAGCCAATCCTAGCACAGTATTTTTCAATCGTGCAACAACTGATCGCAAGCTCTTGTGAGCAAGTGAGGCCAGTCTGCCCGGTTTTGTTAGAGGAGCTCAATCCATGGCCGAGGAGTCCCCTGTGCCGATCGGGAGCTTCTGCAGTCGACGCACAAGTAAACCCTCCCGCGGACTGAACAACCAGGCCACGACAAAAAGCATCCCGGACGCTGCCGCCATCATCCCGGATGTTACTGTTCCCCGCACGTCCAGAAGAACCGGGACGGTGAGAGCCCCCAGATGCCCGAGGAATGCCGCAGCGACCCCGAGCGCAGCACTGAGCACCAGCATCACCGGCAGACTGTTGGTGAGCAGAAACGCCGTGGCTGGAGGCACGATCAGCATCGAGATCACGATAATACTGCCCACCGCCTCAAAGGCAGCCACGACAGTGACCGCCACCACCACCATGAGGAGGTAGTGCACCACATTTGCATTGATCCCAAGGGTGGTCGCAAGCTCGGGATCGAAGGAGCAAATTCGCAGCTCCTTGAACAGGAATGCTATAAAGAGGAAATTGACGATCATAACTGCACCAATGGTAAGGACTGCCCGGGGGAGCTCTAATCCCCCTACGACGACCGAGTCCAAAACCGAGACCTCGAGAGAGCCGTAGAGCACGCACCCGGGATCGAGGTCGACGAAGTGTGCCGACTGCCTGATGAGAATGAGGCCAATCGCAAATAGGGTGGTGAACACAATCCCCATGGCCGCCCCCCGGTCCACCTTTCCGAATCTGCTCAGCCATTGCGTAAATACTGCGGTCATGAGCCCGACCAGGGCTGCCCCCACAAACATGACCACACTGGTCCGGCTGTGCGTCACAAGAAATGCAAGGGCCAGGCCGGGAAGGACGGCATGGCTGATTGCGTCCCCCATCATGCTCATTCCCCGGAGAAGGAGAAAGCAGCCCGGGAGGGCGCAAGACACCGCGCACAGGGCTCCGATGACAGCCGTCCAAGTATCAAAGCTGTCCCAGTTCATGGCTCGGCCTTTCCGTGATCGAGGGCGTCCCCGGGCTGATTGATAAAATGAGGACTGGGAGGAACCTCGAGACTGGAGCGCCGGTCCCGCAATTCCGATTCCAACTGATGCACGACCTCCGCATCAAGGACGTGCTCCACCAGGTCGGCATCACGATCCACGTGGGAAGGGGCTATATCCGCGTAGCGGATCAGGTAGAGTTCCCATAGTCGATGATTCCTCGTGACCCGGGCAGCTTCCCCGAAACCCGCTTCAGATAGCCGGACCTTTCCTTTCCCGGCCTCTTCGAGGTGATCTTCGGAGCGAGCCGTCCTCAGCAACCGACTGACCTGCGGGAGAGACCAGGAACGGTGCGCTAGAAGCGCATCCTGAGCAATGGGAAGATTCCGGATCGGGGCAGACACGTCGGGATGCTGACCTTCCAGGATTTCATAGATCGCACGCAACAGGTGTTGCCGCCCCACCTTTCGCTGGAGACGCCCCTGCCGGAGTGCTCTCGGGACGACTCCTCGGGCGGATCCGGCGAGCAGGCTCACAAGGAAAAGGAATGCCGCTACAAGGACAATCACCGCACCAGTGGGCAGATCCGCGAAAAGAGCGCTCAGGCCCGCCCCAATCCATCCGCTCAGCCCACCGAGTAATGCCGCCAGCCAAAGCATTCGCCGCAAATCGTGGGTCCAGAAGCGCGCCGCCGTGGCCGGAATGATGAGGAAGGCGATAATGAGAACCAAGCCAACCGCCTGCAACCCTACTACCGTAACGGCCGTAACAAGCCCGAGCATGGCCAGGTCGAGAGCCAGTGTGGGCCAGCCCTGGCTCGCTGCGAAACTCTCGTCGAAACAGAGGAGGGTGAACTCTTTGAGAAGCAGGACGGACAGGAGACCGGCCACAACCGTGATTCCGAGAATGAGCAAGAAGTCCGCGAACACGAGGGAGGCGGCCGACCCATAGATGAAGTTGTTCAGCCCCGCGGCATCCGCTCCGGGCAGATCGCTTACGAGCTTCATGAGAGCAACCCCCACCCCGAAGAACACCCCGAGGACTATTCCCATCGCTGCATCATCCTTGATGCGCGTCGTATTTCGGATAGCCAGCACCAGGAGCACTCCGACCACACCCGTGCAGGCCGCTCCAAGCAGCAGGCCCGGCAGCCACTTGCCTTCCCCCCCGAGAAGCAGCATGACCACAAACGCCAGCGCAACCCCCGGGTAGGTAGCATGGGAAAGGGCATCCCCCAGGAGCGAGCGTCGACGCAGGAGAAGAAAGGTTCCCAGCATCCCGGAGGCTCCACCGAGGAGAGTGGTGGAAAGGATTACCAGCCGGGCATTGTGCGACTGCAGGGTCAGCACTTTCCAGACATAGGATGCGTCCTGCCCCTCTTTCTGCCCTGCGGCCGCGGCTCCGGCAGCCAGCACGCTGACAAGAAGCCCCAGCAAAAACGGGGACCTGCGCCTAACGTCCAACATGGCGCAAGCGATCCGCAACATCGTCCAGCAGGCTGAGTTTTCCCCCGTAGGTCTTCTGCAGGTTCTCCCGGGTGAAGACCTCCTCGGTGGGCCCTGAGGCCACCACCCTCATGTTGAGCAGGACCAACCAGTCGAAGTAACGCATGACGGTCGCGAGATCGTGATGAACGACGAGGCAGGTCTTCCCTCCCGCGTTCAATTCCTTGAGTAAGGCCACGATTGCCTCCTCGGTAGCCGCGTCGACCGCCGCAAATGGCTCGTCCATGAAGTAGAGTTGCGCATCTTGCGCGAGCGCCCGCGCGAGGAAGACCCTCTGTTGCTGGCCCCCCGAGAGCTGGCTGATCTGCCGGTTCCCGAGGTCCGCAATCCCGACCCGCTCCAAAGCCTCGGCTGCAACTTGCTTCTGCCTCTTTCCCACCCGGCGAAACCAACCGACCCGGCCGTATGTCCCCATCGCCACGACATCGAGGGCACTCACCGGAAAGTCCCAGTCAACACTTTCTCGCTGCGGCACATATCCCACGAGATCCCGTCGCTCGCGGTAAGGAGCCCCGTAAACCTGGACCTCCCCCGAAGTTTTCGGCACCAGGTCGAGACAGGCCTTGAGCAGGGTGCTCTTACCGGCCCCGTTTGGCCCCACCACTCCGACCAGTTTGCCCTCCGGGATGTTCAGGTCGACGTCCCAGATCACCGGCTTGCGGTGATAAGCCACCGTGAGGTCGTGAATGGCGAGCGGAAGGTTGCCCGGGTGTTCCGGACGCCCCTCGGCGGGGGTGCCGCGCGCATCGACAAAGGACTTCATCACCTGCTCTTCACCCACTCCTGGAAGCCTCCCTCCGGAACCGTTCCTCCGAGGGCCCGGGCAATGGTGGATACGTTATGGTCGATCATTCCCACATAGGTGCCCTCATAAGTTCCCGCCTTTCCCATTGCGTCCGAGAAAAGTTCCCCGCCGACCCTGACCGTGTGTCCCTGCGCTGCAGCTCCCTCGATAAGAGCTTCCACACTCTTACGTGGCACCGAGGATTCCACGAAGACTGCCGGGATCTTCTTCGCCACGAGAAAGGCGACCAGGTTCTCGATATCCTTGAGTCCGGCCCGGGCCTCCGTGCTGATGCCCTGGATGCCATGGACTTCCAGTCCATAGGCCCGGGACATGTACCCGAAGGCATCATGGGCCGTGACAAGAACACGCTGCCCAATGGGAATCGTCCCAATAGCTTCCCTCGCATAGGCGTCCAGTTTCCTGAGCTCCTTGAGGTAGGAATTCGCATTCTGCAGATAATCGTTCCTGTGACCCGGGTCGAATTCAATCAGCGCGTCACACACAACCCCAACCGCCGAACTCCACCCAGAGACATCCATCCATATGTGCGGGTCATAGTGGTCGGCCTCCTCCACGATCTCAAAGTCACCCGTTCCCCTGATCACTTCCGAAACTGCATGAACCTTCTTTCCCCTGCGCGCCATCTTCGTGAGGACATCTCCCATTTTTCCTTCGAGCATGAGCCCATTGTAAAAGATCACGTCCGCCGCCAGGAGAGTCTTCACATCCGCTGTGGTAGGTGAATAAAGGTGGGGGTCCGTGCCCTCCCCGATAAGCCCCTCCACGCGAGCATGGCCCCCGGCCACCACACGAACGATATCCGTGATCATCCCGATCGTGGCCGTCACCTGGTAAGGATAACCCTGCGGCCCCGTTCCTTCGTTTGCCTCGCCGTCAACACAGCCGGTGAGTGCCCCACACCCGCAAACCAAGGATAACCAGAGGGTCCAAGCTCGTCTCATCGGTTAAACGATACGGCCTGTGAACAAAATCGGCAAGACTGTTT